>JBATUY010000290.1:0-18184 GCA_049671465.1 Pricia sp.
CAAATAACGATCATCGTTATTTATAACGTTATCCCCGTTTAAATCGACGTAAGCACCTTCTATTGGCAAGCCTTCGGTGGTATAGATTTGCCTATATACATAATAGGCAAACGGAGCAAAACCAACCCTGTGAATTTGGATGGTGTTACCTACACCACCAGCAATGTCTCCAACCAACTGATCTTCGTCCAAAGCCAATTCTTTTATCTCTGCGTCTAAATACGTTGCATTATAGTTCAAGCTCCATCTAAAACCTTTTGAATTTATGGGACTAATTAAATCACCACTTACAGCAAACTCCACGCCTTGACTGGTGAATTTTCCAATATTTTGGAATCCGGAATTACTGAAATTGGAACCATCTGAAATCGCTGCATTAGCCAATAAGTCTTTTGATTCTTTATAGAACCCTTCTATAGAACCAGTGAACCTGTCGTTCAAAAAACCAAAGTCAAAACCTGCATTATACGTTGTCGTCTCTTCCCATTTGATATTCTCATTCCTAAAAGATGGAATTCCTACTAAAAAATTTTGCCCACCAAACTGATATTGAGAGGCGGGAAGGCCTTGAACATATCTAGATCTAAATAGAATGGAATTTACCCGTCCGATATCCTGCTGTCCCGTTATTCCCCAGCCAAGTCTCAATTTCAATGTCGACAGTCCCTCTGCTTCAGGGAAAAATTCATCTCCTACTTGCCAAGCAAAGGCCGCAGCCGGGAAATTGCCCCATCGATTTTCTTCACTAAATCTGGATGTACCATCCCTTCTATAAGATAATGTCAGTAAATATTTGTCTGCCCATGAAAGGTTTGCCCGACCAAAAAGACCAATAAGCACCAAATCAGGGTCTACATTTAATACTGGGGCGGTATCGTCATTATCATCCAGTAGTTCACCAGAGACAAATTGAGAGCTATCAAACTTTTGGAAAGAATATCCGCCAGTGAAATCGAAATCAAATTTGCTACCATCTATCTCGTATTTTAAAAATGCGTCCAGTAATACGTTTCTTTGATAGTTTGAATAATTGGACTCAGAACCAACAATCCTTCCGTCATTCTGCGTCAAAGGGTTTTCGTTTGATACATTGACCTGCCCCTCTGCACGTTGTTCGTCATAACCTAGGTTTACAGTGGCTGAAAGCTCTTTTAAAAAGTGAAATTTATAATCTAACTTAACATTTCCATACAGCCGTTTAACCTCACTTACATCAACTCTTTGTAATAAATTGGCCACCGGATTAAAAGGAGCCAAGGAAATCAAGTCTGTTTCATTGAGAACTCCATCGTCGTTCAAATTGTAGTATTGGAAAAATCCACCGAACGGAGATTCAGGATCATTGACGGGTTGCGTTGGGTCGAAGGTGATCGCATTGCCTTCTTCACCCTGACTGAACCTATTTTTTTCTAACGTACCATTGGCGTTTACGCTTATTTTTAAATGGTCATCGAAGAAGTTGGGATTAAGGCTAAGTGAAGCGGAATTTCTTTCAAACTCAGAAGTTAATCTTAGTCCATCTTGTAGTGTCCTTCCGACCGACAGGCGGGAAGGTACCTTGTCAAAAAGTGAACCCTGTACAGAAAGGTTCAGAGTGCTATTAAGGGGAGATCTGTATATTTCGTCTTGCCAATCAGTATTTGCATTTCCTAACAATGGCACTAAATCTGGCCTAGTCTCATTCACCAATGCCCTAAATTCGTCACCAGTAAAAACATTTACTTTATTATTGGTAAAACCTACACCCATTTGCATATTCAAGTTAACGGATAGTTCTTTTTTACCTCTTTTGGTAGTAATGATGATAACACCATTTGAGGCCCTTGAACCATAAATGGCCGTAGCAGATGCATCCTTCAGTACCGAAAATGATTCTATTTCGCTCGGATTTATCGTACTCAAAATAGATCTAGAACCTCCAACGGTAACGTTATCAATGGGCAAGCCGTCAATAACAATTAATGGATCGTTGGAAGCACCCAGTGAAGCTCCTCCGCGAATACGAATTGTTGATCCCGATCCTGGTTCTCCCCCAGTGTTAATAGTAACGCCAGCAACCCTTCCACTTATAAGATTTTCAGGGGTAACAATATTTCCCCGATTAAAATCCTCTGCGGTTACCGAAGCGACCGAGCCTGTTGCATCTTTTATTGTAGTAGTACCGTATCCAATGACAACAACCTCATCTAACTTTTCTAAATCTTCTTGTAAAGAAATATTTAAAGTTTTGGACGAAACTGTGACTTCTTGCGTTTTAAAACCTATGTATGAAAAGATAAGCGTATCACCGAGGTTGGCATCTATAAGATAGTTTCCATCAAAATCAGTAGATGTGCCCGTATTGGTTCCTTCTATAAAAATACTTACACCAGGCAGTGGTTCGGAATTATCATCAGTTACAATGCCAGAAACCGTAATGCTTTGCGCAAATGTGAAACTTGATAAGAAAAGTAGACTAACGGTCATTAACGTATACAGCTGCCTCGAGTTTGGATTGGTCAATTTTATTTTCATGTGGTTCATACTTATAGAGTGCCTTATTCTGCATTAATAAAACCTTAAAATTTGCTTATGCACTTTGTTGAATACGCAAAAAACAAATAGGTTTTTTCTGAAATCAATAGACTAACTGCAAGTAACCTGATTATGGGAAAAATCAAGGGAGAAGAATTCGTTTCTGTAATAAAATCTGATTTTGGAGAGATACATTTGAGAATATTATAATTTTTGTTTCTATAAAAATTATAGTTTTTTATATTCAGACAAATAGTGAAAATTTTGGGATACTATTTAAAAAGACTAGATCTTTGACTTTACTCCCAAATATTTACCCAACATTTTTTATCTCCTATAAAATTCTGAAGGGCTTTTTCCAAAGCGCTGTTTAAATAATTTGCTAAAGTATTTTTTATCGGAGTATCCAATGTGGTAAGAAGCCTCGGCAACGGTCAATTTATGGTCTTCTATTAAAATTTTAGCCGTTTTCAGCTTATAATCCCTCACGAAATCTATAAATGTCATCCCAGTTATTGACTTAATTTTTTTATACAGTACTGAATGGCTCATCCCCAATTCTTTTGAGATGAATTTTGCCTTTAGCTTATCCGAATCTATATTTTTCTTAATAATATCTATTATGTTTTCCAAGAACTGTTTATTAGATCTGCTTAAATTGAAGTCTTCTGGTAAGGCTAAACTATTGGAATCAAATTTTTTACGTAGTAACAACCTGTTCTTAAGAATACTATTGATTTTGCTCATTAAAAGTCCTTCATGAAATGGTTTCGTAACATAATCATCCGCACCTGTTTCAAAAGCTTCCATTTTGTGCATTACAGAAGCTCTGGCTGTCAATAATAGTACTGGAATATGGCTTGTCCTCATATCGGACTTTAATTTTCTTGTAAAATTTATACCATCCATAACTGGCATCATTACATCACTGATTACCAAATCAGGAATTTCCTCAACAGCAAGGGCGAAAGCTTGTTCCCCATTTTCCGCTTCTAAGGCGTTACACCTGCAATCCAAAAGCTCAACAATATACTTTCTAATTTCCTTATTGTCTTCTACAACCAAAATGTTTTGTCCTTTTAAGGCAGAAAAATCAATTTTTAAAACTCCGGTTTCTTTTTCATCACTAAAATAGCTTTCTATAACTTCACTATGAGAGTTTCGATTGATAATTTCTTCAGGTGCAAAATGAGTAGCCCCTTTATTTAGTGCAATGATAAATTGAGTTCCCATTTTTCTTTTACTAGTGGCTTGTATACTGCCATGATGTAGATCCACAATTTCTTTCGCGATAGCCAAGCCTAAACCAAAACCATTACTTTCTGTTGAAACATCATTTTCTATCTGATAAAACCTATTAAAAATTTTATCTAGTTGATTTTTTTTCATGCCAATACCGGTATCACTTATCTTAAGGAGTACCTCATGTTCCTTGTTCTCTAATTCCATGATGATATCTCCACCCTCTTCGGTGAACTTAAAGGCATTGGACAAGAGATTATACAGTACCTTTTCAAATTGATCTTTGTCAATCCATACTAAAATTTTGGGTAACGAGCTTCTAAAAATGAAATTGATGTTTTTTTGATTTGCCATTTCCCTGAACGATAAATAAATTTCCTCGCAATACTTTACAAAGTCTTCTTCACAAACTTCAATCTTTAGTTCTTGATGCTCCAATTTTTTATAATCCAATAGTTCGTTGACCAACTGTAAGAGGTGATTGCTATTTTTCTTGATAGCTTCAACTGCGTTCTTATGGTTGTCTCTTAAATGGACCCCATTTCTAATGAGTCGATTTACTCCGCCTAGGATTAATGTTACTGGTGTTCTTATCTCATGTGACATATTAGTGAAGAAACGCTGCTTTAAATTATAAAGTTCGGTATCCTTTTCATGAGTAAGTTTTTCCAGTTTTAAATTGGCTCTGAGACGTTCTAGGGCTATAGTGTATTTTCTAAAGAAATAAAATAGTCCAGCAATTAGAAAACCATAAATGATAAATGCCCACCATTGTTGCCAATAGGGTTTAAGAATCTTAATTCTCAATGATGTAAAGTCGTCATTCCAATCGGCGCCCTCCACCCTGCTTTTTACTTTGAATATATAATCTCCTGGAGAAAGGTTGGTAAAGGTTGAGGAATGCTCCTTTCCTATAGCACGCCAATTTTCATCAAAATTTTCCATTTTGATCATATATTCACAATTGGAAGAAAATGGGTACAACAAAGCGGCAAACTCAAATGTGACTACATCCAAATCATGTTCAAGTGTTATTTGTTCCTCAAAAACTATATTCTTTTTCAGAATACTGGTCTGACCCGGTACTACTTCATCATTAAAAAGCTTCAACCCTTTCAAGACGACTTTAGGATTCTCATTTTCAGGGGAAATATTTTGAGGATCAAATCGAAGCACACCACTGGCCCCTCCAAAATACAATTGTCCATTTTGGACATCTTTAAATACCGAATTAATATGAAAATCTCCAGAAAGTTTAGGGAAGGTGTTAAATCGTTCGGTTTCAGAGTCAAAACTAAAAACCCCTTGCTTTGTACTAAACCATATGTTGCCTTGATTGTCCTCAGTAATGGCCGTAATGGTTTTGTACCGTATGGATGCTTCATTCTCAAAGCGATCGAATTTATACGTTTTTAAATTGAGTCGGTTTATTCCTTCGCCCGAAGTACCTACCCATAAATTATTTTTGGAGTCTTTAAAAAGGGACAATAGGTTATTGCTACTAAGGGAATTTGTATTCTCTACACTGTAATTGAAACTGGAGAAACCCTTAGTTTTCGTATTGAACATATTTAAGCCTCCCCCAAAGGTTGCAATCCATATATTTTCGCCATCTGGCTGCAATGAGATTACGTTATCACTGCTTATTGTATTTTGCAAAGATTCATTTTCCCTAAAATGTTCAAATGTATCATCTTGTGCGTTATAATAGTTCAAGCCCCCGCCCCAAGTAGCAATCCATAAGTTGCCAAGGTCATCTTCTAAAATATAGCGCACATCATTATAACTTATTGAATCATCTTGGAAGGGATTATGTTTGTACTTACTAAAACTGTCCTTTTCGGGATCGAACTTTATTAAACCATTCGCAAATGTTCCCATCCAGTAGGCGCCATCTTTACCTTGAGTGATATACTGTATATACGTCCCATTCAAAAATGACCTCAAGCTTTGGTTATATAATACCAACTTACTGTTTTTTAGGTCGTAGCTAGTAAGCCCATTACCGTCTAACCCAAAGTAAAGTTGTTCTTCATTTTTAAAGATGGAAAGTACGGGAAAGGGGTTCTCACCTATAATATCACTATATAAAAACTCGGTATTACTTTGTCTGTCCAATATGTTAATACCATTCCATGCAGTACCTATCCAGATATTCGACTTATCATCTTCCGTAATGTCATAAACGGCATTTCCGGATAAAGAAGATTGAAGTTGCGAACTATGCACGTAATTGTCGATCAAAGGCTTTTGACCTTGTAATTCCTGAACATGAATAATTCCGTTGCCATCAGTACCGACCCATAAATCACCATGGCTGTCTCTCTCAATAGACCTTACAATTTTGACTTCTTTTCCTAATTTTAGTCTTTCCTGAAAGAAACTAGAAAATCTGTAATTATTTATATTAATTACTAGGAGACCATTTCCACTTGTACCTACTAAAAGATTATCGTTATCTAAATAGGAAATTGCGTAGATGAAGTTGGTAAAATAATTTTCATTTGGTTCCAATCTCTCAAAAATGGAATCACCAGTTGAGAACCGGTTTAGCCCACCACCAAATGTACCAACCCATAGTGTACCTTTACTATCCTCAAAAATACTTGTAACTGCATTATGACTTATGGACGTACTATCTTTTTCATTGTAGGCATACGTTCTGAAGCACTCTTCATTCTCATTAAACAAAACCAGACCGCTTTCCGTGCCTATCCAGAGGTTAGCTTTAGAATCCTCGTAAATTGTATTCAATTGATTAGTTGGCAATGAATCCTTATTATTAAGTTTTGCTTTGTAAACTTTAAAATTATCCATAAGCGGATTATAGAGATTAAGCCCTCCGCCCAAAGTGGTAACCCATATTCGGTTATTGCTATCAATGAAAACTTTGGAAATATCATTAGAACCGATGTTACTGTTTTCCTTATTATAAACCTTTGTCTGAAAACCATCATAACGGTTCAGACCATTTTTAGTGCCTATCCAAACAAATCCGTTTTTTTCTTTTACTATACTCGTTACCCGACCGTTGGATAAACCATCCGCTTCACTTATCTGATTGAACAAAGGTTGCGACTGACCGTAAACGAGACTAGTCAAAACAAGAAATCCAATAATCAAAAAATATTCTAATCTGTGAGGCTTAATGTTCATGGATATTGAATTGATTTCAAAATTCTACTTAATATAATATAAATGCTACACTAGTAATTGATGAATTTCATGAATTGTTCAAAAAACGAATTACTCCCCTTGTACTGATGAATTCTTCCCCCTCTTAATTTAATGTTATCGCTTTAATTGCATAAAAATTACGCTTTTGATAAAAAAGATATTGAATTGATTATCATTTTAACCACAGTAGCGCTGCAAATAATGACATAGCAGATTTTTAGGTTTTACTAGATAATTGAAATAGTTCTTGACCTGACCCAAGTTTGGAATTGTCAGCGATATGAATAAATATTTATACCCATCCTCAAAATAGGGCTGATTGAATTTAAGAGCCCTTTGTCCATAGTGGAGGAATGTCACTGCCATAGGCCAAAAATTGTAAAATCGTGTTGGCATTGTGAGGAGAGAACCTTACGTTACACATATAGAATTTTCAAAAACCATATAATTTCATCCAATTGAAAAGTCAAATTTTATGATAAAATTAAAAGTCATATTTCCGCTATTATTTCTTCTGGTATGTCATTTAACAGAAAAAACTTATGCACAAAACTCAAACAATAAAAAAGATGTTTATGTGGATGATTCAGGCGTCATGCGTTGGGGGGATACCAAGAAGGAGGTTAAAGGTTTTGGCGTAAATTACTCAGCACCTTTTGCGCATGTTTACCGTTCTGCACTACGAGAAGGAGTGTACATCAAAGAGGAAATTGATAAGGATGTGTATCATTTGTCGCGTTTGGGTTTTGACCTTTACAGAATTCATGTTTGGGATACCGAGATCAGCGACACACTCGGCAATCTCATCGAAAACGAACACTTGGATACTTTTGATTATTTGTTAAAAAAATTGAAGGACAAGGGTTTTAACTACGTAATTACACCAATTGCATTTTGGGGCAACGGATGGCCCGAACCGGATGAAAAAACACCCGGATTCTCCTATAAATATGGGAAGAATGACTGTCTTCATAATCCTGAAGCTATAAAAGCACAGCATAATTACCTAAAACAGTTCTTGAACCATGTAAACCCTTATACTGGTATTGCCTATAAGAACGACCCCAGCGTGATCGCTTTTGAAATCAGTAATGAACCACACCATAGCGGAGAAGCCGAAAAAGTAACCGAATTCGTATCCGGTATGGTGGATGCCATGTTAGAAACAGGACTAAAAAAGCCAATTTTTTATAACATTAGCCATGGGGTTCACTTTTCAGATGCCTATTTCAAAGGAGGTATCCAAGGCGGCACTTTTCAATGGTACCCAACAGGCCTGGGTTATCAAAGGGAGCTTCCGGGAAACTTGTTGCCTAACGTAAACGATTACAATATTACTTTTGATGAAACGATCAAAAAACATAAAGGAGCTAAATTAGTTTATGAGTTCGATGCCGCTGATGTTGGTCGCTCTTATATATATCCTGTCATGGCACGTAGTTTTAGGGAAGCTGGTATCCAAATTGCGACACATTTTGCCTATGACCCTACCTTTTTGGCGGACGTAAACACCGAGTACAATACACATTACATGAATTTGGCCTATACGCCTCAGAAAGCATTGGCTTTAGTGATAAGTTCCGAAGTTTTTCATGAGATTCCAATGTATTCCGATTTTGGACCTTATCCAAACAATCTGTCTTTTGACAAGTTTAAAGTAAGTTATCATAAGGATTTAGCGGAATACAATTCCGAAGAAAAATTCATCTACACCAACTCGACTAAAAGTAGACCGGCCAATGAGAAAAAATTAAAAAAAATTGCTGGTTTTGGTAATTCTTCAATAATTAGCTATGATGGATTAGGGGCTTACTTTCTAGATAAAATTGAAAAGGGATTGTGGCGTTTAGAAGTAATGCCAGATGCCGTATGGGTAGATAATCCCTTTGGACGAAACAGCCCCAAAAAAACCGTGGGAGTTATAAAACATAAAAAACATTCTATGGGCATTACGCTTGGAGACTTAGGGGATAATTTTTCAATTAGCGCGATTAATGATGGAAATACCTTCGCTCCTGAAGTTCGCAAAGATAGTTTTATGATAATGCCAGGAACCTATATGTTGCTTTCGAAGGAAAGTAACAAGAAATGGAAGCCGAACGATTCTTTTGAAAACTATAGATTAAAAGACTTTTATGCTCCAAATAGTAATGTTTTAAAGCCTTGGATAAAACTCGAAGCTCCAGATGTGGTAATAGAAAACACATCGGTAACTTTATCCGTTCAGTATATTGCACCTGAAGAACCGGACCATATTGAATTAAGAATAAGCGGTTTTGGAAACCCGCCAATTGAAATGAAGTCAAATGGAAATTATATGTATAGTGCCACCATTCCTGCGGATAAGGTAAAAAAAGGGTATTGTAACTACAATATCGTAGTAAAAACCGGAAATGAATACATTACTTATCCAGCTGCCAAAGAAGGTGAACCATCACAATGGGATTATTTTGATAGAAGTCATTATGAACTGACAATCAATCCGGAAGAGAGCCCGATTTATCTTTTTAATGCAAAAAAAGATGTTGATAAATTAGTTCGACCCTGGCGAAATAGCTTTCGTTTGTTACCTAGCGGTAACCCGGATGAAGCGGCATACGAATTGAACATCGAGAGGCTTTTTGTGCCAGACAATGAAAATCTAAATGCCAAACCTCTATATGATTATAGCTTTAAGCATTTTATAATTGATAAATTAAAAGGGAATAGGGTCAATTTAAAGGAGAAAGAAAGTCTAGTTATTAAAGGAAGGTCATTGAATGATAAAGTTTGTAAACTTCAAATAGCGATGGTTATGAATGACGGTTCTTCATTTGGAAAAATTATAGAGTTGCAACCTGACGCGAGCAGTAAGGACTATACCATTTCATTGGATGAATTGAAACGGGTCAAAACCGTAACACTTCCAAGACCTTACCCAAGCTTTCTGCCATATTATTTAGAAGACAACATAAATTCCACTTTTGATATCAGCAAGGTTGAAAGCATTCAGTTTTCTATTGGACCGGGTATTCCAGATACTGAATTGCAAAATGAGCACGGTATTTCTTTAATCAGTGTAAGGTTGGAGTAGAACAAATAACTAGCAAATAGTAGCTGTCAAGCATCGGCATGCCAAAAAAGAAAGCCAACACCTCTTTTGTCCATGGCGCAAAACACCTCTCAAAAAACCATATCACAAAAAGCGAAATCGGGTAATTTTACCTTAAACGCTAGAAAGGATAATTAGTTATCAAGTAAGATCAATGTAAAATTTAAAAGTGCAAACAATTTTGGAGATTATTCCGATAAGATGAAAGGAAGTGTATAATTCCCCCCATCCTTAGGACAGGTTTTTTTAAGAATAAGTTTGATGATGATGTTGAAAGAGGGGGGTCCGGGGGGAGACTTGCGCAATCCGGTATAAGTTCCACAACGAATTAAAGAGTGATTTGTCGAAATCCAAAGCCCTAGTTCAATAGAAAACATATCTTCTATTTTTAAAGTGTATTTATGGAGGTCGTCCTGTTAGAAAAAGAAGCTTTTTTTGCCTTGTTCAGAAAGGTGGTCGAACATGTTGAGGCCAATAGGAAGGATACCGAGGATAAATGGATTGATGGGGCAGAGGTAATGTCCATACTCAGAATAAAGTCCACGACCACATTACAGAAATTAAGGGACGAGGGAAAAATCAGGTATTCCCAACCCCAGAAGAAGATTATCCTTTACGATCGGGAATCCGTTATGGAATATATTGAGAAACACGCCCGAGAAACCTTTTGATCATGGAAGAAGAAATCAAAGTCGACGAAAAATTCAAAAGTGCCTTTAACATGGGTTACCGTGTGGCAAAGGAGTTAGATCTGAAAACCCAAATAATTAAGGATCAAGAAAAACTGATGCCAAATAGCCCGATACATATGGGTATGCAGCAGTATATTGATGAAGCCAAACTTTCCGTAAATATCATAAAGAGCGAATCTTTGAATCAAAGTACGGACGATACCCTTAAAAGGAAGAAAGGCAGATCACGTGGTAAAGGGCGGAGCCTGTAGTTTTTCAAAAGTTTTACGGAGGGTGTAATTTAAACTCTGTCTGAATGATTTTTTATATTAACATTCAAACAGAAATTTAAAATGACACAGGAAGAATTGAACAACATTGAAAAAAAGGCACTTGAACAATTTACGACCGGGAAGAGCCTTTTCGGCAAGGACGGCGCCTTTGCGCCGCTGCTCCAGAATTTCCTTGACAAGGCCCTCGAGGCCGAGATGGAGGCCCATCTGGACGAGGACGAGCGTGCCAAGGGCAACAAGCGCAACGGCAAGGGAAAGAAGACCCTGAAGACCGGCGTCGGCACTTTCGATATCAAAACGCCCCAGGACCGCCGGAGCAGCTTCGACCCCGAGATCGTAAAAAAGCGCCAGACCATACTTGCTGACAACCTGGCCGACAAGATAATCGGCCTCTACGGTCTGGGGATGGGCTACCGGGACATCTGCGCCCATATCAAGGAGATGTACGATACCGAGATATCCCACAGCGTACTGACCGAGATCACCGACCGTATCATACCAGATATCAAGGCCTGGCAGCGCCGGCCGTTGGACGGGATGTACTGTATCGTCTGGCTGGACGCCATGCACTACAAGGTCAAGGAGGACGGCAGGGTCCGCCACAAGGCGATCTACAACATACTGGGTATCGACAGGAACGGTCATAAGGATGTACTGGGCATGTACATTTCGGAGAGCGAGGGGGCCAACTTCTGGCTACAGGTGCTCACCGACCTGAACAACCGTGGGCTCAAGGACATACTGATAGCCTGTACGGACAACCTGAAAGGGTTCACCGATGCCATCCTGAGCATATTCCCGAAGACCGATGTACAGCTGTGCATCGTACACCAGATACGCAACTCCCTCAAATACGTGGCCTCCAAGGACCAAAAGGAGTTCATGCGCGACCTTAAGCTGGTCTACCGCGCCAACGGCAGGGAAGAGGCCGAGGACGAACTTCTGAAGCTGGAGGAAAAATGGGGCAAGAAGTATCCGGTGGTCATCCAGAGCTGGAACGACAACTGGGAGAATCTTTCAAGTTACTTCGAGTACGCTAAGCCTATCAGGAAAATCATCTACACGACCAACGCCGTGGAGGGCTTCCACAGGCAGGTGCGTAAAGTGACCAAGACCAAGGGCGCGTTCACAAGCGACATGGCCCTTTTGAAGCTGATCTATCTGGCGACGATGAACATCAAAAAGAAGTGGACCTCGCCGTTGCAGAACTGGGCAACGACCGCCCAACAATTATTTATGAAATTTGAGGGCCGCATGCCGCTCGATTTGAGCACAGCCCCTCCGGGGGGTACCCCCCGGAGGGGCTGAGAGGCCGGACAGAGTTTAATTTACACTCCCGTTTTACGCTATCTATTCGTTGCCGAACAGTACATATCAATAAGCTCCAGAATATTTTCATAGGTATATTCGTCCACCAACGACAGATCGAACTCACTAGCGAAATTGCACAAAAGTACTTTGCGTTCTTCGAAAGTATCCTCCTCCAATCCACTGGCAAAAGGCTCATAAATTTTATAGGCAAGAGACCTGCCAAATTCCGTATCAAAATTCTTTTCCGAATAGGTGTCACAATCGCCTAAAAATTTCTCGAAGTAGCACATGTATTTTTGGTTCAGGCCCCAAAAGTACAGTGCGGTAAGTTCGTCTTTTCCAAGGCCATTTTTGAACCTCCATAGCATTTCAAATAGGTCTAGTTTAATTTCATAGGGCAAGTCAAATCCATAATAATTGACGCTTCTGAGCAAGTCGGTAATAGTGCTATTGTTTGATAGCGGTTCGAAGGAAAATTGCATCAATAATTTAAGGAGCACCATCTTTTTAAAATAGGCTACGGTAGTCGAATTGACCTCTTTTGTAATGAACATTCTGTCGCCGATACTTATCAAAGTACTTTAATTTTTTTTCCTGTTTACACGATAGGATTTTGATATTGTCCAAAGATACCGAGTACGGATTTTAACGAAGGAGGTTGTACGTTTTTTAACTTTTTTATTCATCCAAGCATTCCAAAGCCACTGCGGAAGTCTTGCAAAATTTCCACTCCAATCCTCCCGAGCGGGCGACCTTCGCCCGCGCGCTTTCGGTCGTCTTTCCGTTCCAGTTTTGCAAGACCCCCTCGCGGCCGCGCAAAAGAACAAGCGGCGGAAATGCCGCTTGCCCTTTCTTCCCCCTACCCACAAAAAACTTGAACACTTCCGTATTTCTTTCCATTTTTTCAATACCATATTAGACCATATAAAAACTACTATATGTACCCATTTGAACCCATATGGTCTTATCTGATTTTATAGTTTAAATAATTGATTATAAGTTATTTAAATACAAAATCGATGTATTATATTTATCCGTGAAACGGATAGCGAGGTGTATTCTAAGTAACTTAGAATAGTCTACTTCTGGCGAAGTGTTTTGCTTCATAAAGCAATAAAAATGGAACAACGGAAAAGAGGTCGAAAACGATTGGGAAACAGGAAGCGGCACCATAATATTATGCTTCGGTTCAACGAAACGGAATACGAAAAATTAAGGCAACTATGCGAATCGTACCAACTGGATATTTCCAAAAGGGGAACGACAAGTCCGCTACTCAGAAGATTGATTTTGCAACAAGGGGCAGCGGAAAGGGATAGGCTCCCCGACACTTCGAACCTTGCCTATCATTTCAATAAAATAGGAAACAATATCAACCAATTGGTCAAACTTGCGCACCATAAAAATCTGCGAAGCCCAAATAGTGGTTTGCATAGCGAAATACAAAAAACCAACGAATTGCTTTACCAACTTTTGGAAATCGCGAACGAAGAAAAACAAAGATGATAGCAAAGCTGATTTATGGCGAGACCTGTCAAGGAACAATGAAATATGTTCTCGGAAAAGAGGGTATGCGCGTACTCGGTTACGGCAACACGTTTTCCCAAAGCATATCGCCAAAGTTCTTTGAAAACGTACTGTATTTTCAGGGACAGCGCAACGCCACCAAAAACCGTTATGCGCACATCAGCTTGAGTCTTCCCCATGGAGAACACTTGGACGACAAGACCTTCCTAAAAATATGCGAAGAGTATATGTATAATATGGGCTACGGGGAGCAGCCCTATGTCGTTGTCAGGCATACGAATACCGAGCATGAACACGTCCATATCGTAACCACCAATGTAAAGGAAGATGGCAAAGTGCTCGGTATTTTCAATAGCCATAGAAAAAGCATGGCGACACGGCAATATCTGGAAAAGAAATATGGCCTGATACCTGCACCGACAACGAAACGGAAAGAACAACTGCCGATTCACAGGTTGCCCGAACTTCAAACAGGTACGGACGCAACCCAAGGAACGCGATATTATTTACAGGATGTACTCAACAGCATCAATCAAAAATACAAGGTGCGCAGTTTCGATGAACTGGCACGACTGGTCAAACCCTATCATATTCAAGTAAAGACCACCACAACCGAATCAGGAAGGAAAGGGGTAAAGTATGGACTGGACAACCAAAAAGGGTATCGAACGAGTTTTATCAACGGCTCCGAGGTGCACCGTAACTTGAGCGGTCCGAAACTGCAAAAGGTATTCAATATACATTCCAAATCGAAGCGGTTGCCGATGCACTGCAAACGCCTTTTAAAACAGATAGAAACGACCTATGACCTTTTCCGAACCATCCAACCACATGACCTTGAGGAAGTCCTAAAGGAATATCAGGACATCGACATCAAACTGGACATAAAAGGAGATGTTATCGAGGGGTACACGGTCTTCGACAAATCGATGTACGTTTTCAGGGCAAGGGAACTCGGCAAGAATGCTCGGATGCAGAATCGTTTGGATATTTTCGGCAATAGGGAGGAACCCACCCAAATCGATACCGAAAGTAAACAGTTTAAACTGGAAGTACAGAAACTGATTAAGGAATCACTCATAACATCCTATCTGAAATCCCCAAAACAGAACGGGCTGTTATCGGAACATATCATTGCTAAGAGCTTCGGCGATATCGGCCCTACGCTCATCGCTTCCAAAAAATATCATTTCTTGGAGCGATATATCCCAAAGAGTCGGCGAAAGGAATTCAGGACGGCATTGCTTACCGTCTTTCCCATGGTCAAAGAAAGATTGTACGAACTTGAGATCAAGAAAGAAAAGGCCGCCCTGCAGGGTAAATTCGACTTGATAGGGAAGGTGTTGAAAAACAAGATTTTCAATGTCGGCACGGAGCGGGGGAGCGTTCGTCTTTTGTTCCAAGCGTTGGGGGTAAAGTATCATGACAGCCAATTGTCTTTTACGAACTCGGACAGGCATACGGTTCCGGTAGAATTAGGAAAACTGTCTTTTCCGGAAAATATGGAGAACTATGTATCCTCCGGATTCGTTAATCAAAATCATTTGATGCTCGAAGCGTTGTCTGAAAAGTCTTCCGAAAACATTCCCAAGCTGACGGCGACCGCTATGTTCTTGCCGATGATATTCACGATGCTCTATAATAGCATGAATCCCGATTACAAAACTCGGTTCGAAAACTTGGCGTTGAGTGCTTATGTAAAAAGTGCCGAACGGATGCACGCCCCTTTTGAAAAATCGGCAAAGGATTATATCGCTTTGTTCAATGCTAAGGGATTCTATTTTACGCGAGGGGAGAAAGGGTTCAAAGTCAAATCCATTTATACGGGCAACGAATCGAGTCATACCCTGTCCAAGAGAACGAGTCTTTATTTAAATGCCATTCCCGATTTAGCTAAAGTCTTACAGGAACAAAAGCCAGTCATCAAAAATCTATTGGAAGAAGGCAGGAACGACTTGAGAAATCTATGGGCCGGACATTTGACGGAAAAAGGACTGTACGATAAAATAGCCTTTATGTTGACGGCCGAAAATGTAATACCGAACCTGCATCAGGAGATAATTCAGCACCATATGGATAATGGCCTCCGGCAGAGTCTCGTGCAAGCATCTCAACGACAATCCAGTATCCAAAACAATCGCTCGCTCCGAAGAGGAGTCTATGCCTTTGGCAACCTTTTGGGAGGCAGTGGCTATAAAGAAGAAGAAATGTTCAACGGGTTCAAGGATGAGTTCACGGATTTCACAAAATTCAAGGGCAAAGACGGAGGGCTTTCGTTGTAAAATTCAAAGAATAGATCGGTCATGGAACTGTGCGCCCTGACGGGCGCTTTTTTGTGGATAGGGAGAAGAAAGAAAAAAATCTGGAGACAGAAAAAGATAGAAAACCAAAAGTCGTTTTATAGACATACGGATAATCACGACATTAATCACGACATTCTTCCCGAAACCCCTTTAAAATAAGGGTTTAACCCCGACATTAATCCCGACAAGACAGGAGGCTTTCTAAAGGGTATAACCGCTAGTATCGATAACATATTTAGTGTTCCTTCCTTTACCCTCCTTTTTAAGTATGGAAAGCTTTATAAGCTCATCAACGTCCCGTAAGACAGTTCTGTCGGTAACATCGAACAATGCTCGGTATTCACTATTCGTAATATGTCCGGCTTTTTTAACAGCTTTAATAGCAGTTTTTTGTCTATCGTTTAAATCCAATTTGGACAAATACTTTTCATTGTAAATATCCTTAAAAATAGTAACAGAAAGGCCACCACCATGTTCTTGTATAAGAGGCTCGATAAGACCATGCTTCTCGCACTCTTCAATAATCTTTAATGTTCCCCGCCCCCATGATTCGATGTGGCCACCTTTGTAAAAAACATTGGCAAGTAATTTATTTCTTGGGTAAGACCCATGCTCTTTTTTCAAATCTTCAGCGGATAGTTGTTCTGGAAGTCCGCCAATATTCCAAATGGTTATCCTATCATCATAAAGTCTTATCGTAATAGGAGTAATCTGATAGGAGCGATGGACAATGGCATTGAACAAAGCCTCCCTAAGAGCTTCAAATGGATATTCGGGGGTCTCGATTCTTTGTAAGCCCTCATAGCCGATATTCCTAACAATGTATTTATTGTTCAAGACCTCAATCGTTGCATCTGCAAGTTCAAAGGCATTACTTTCGACAACGTCTTGAGAAAGTAACTCGGTAGGGGAATCCCCAAATTTTCCAATTTTTAGATAGGCACTGGTAAAGAATTTTGTTGGTTCTTTTCCAAAAAGTAGAATGGCCGCTCTATTTAAATTCCCGTTGTCATCTATTAATCCAAGATTTCTTAAAATAAAATCATCGGTCGTCGATTCCTTGATAGAGGGGATGCGACCTGTTCTTATGGCACTTTTCTTAAAACTCTCAATAGCGTTGAGGTCAATATCGTCCATGGTGGCGTTGGGGACTGTGACTTCGTCCCAACTTAAATTACCTTTTTTGAGGATAAAATCTTCCAGTGCAGTGCCATTGAGCAACTGATTGGTACTGCCACTCCTTAAATAGAATTTACCTCTATAGGACACAGGGGAAGAAAATGGTTCTATTTGTATTTCAATGAAAAACTTACCATCTTCTTCATGGAGGTTAATCTCGCATACGACACCCGTCGTATCCCTGATTTTATTGGGCAGCTCATCAAGTAATTTTTTGTAATTACTTAAACCCACTACGTCTCCGGTATCATTTTTTCCAATATAAATTACACCGCCATCAGCATTCGCAAATCCAGAGACCCATTGTAAATATTCGTCTCGCCAAGATTGCTTCCATTCTATGTTTTGTTGTTCTGGCATGTAATTGTAATGCTATTTTTTGTAGAGTATCAAAGTTAGGCCATTAAAAATACCACTAAAGAATCAATCTTCCCAAATAATGCTCAAGCCCCAATTCATATTGGATGAACAAAACCGTAATATTTATTCCGACCTTATCTATAAGTGATGAAGTATCCTAAGCAAGGAAAGTTTAATATGTAGCGTCCAACAAGAAAATCGAAGACTTTTATCTTGGGCTTTTTTTTGGGAAAATAATTGTAAAAAAGGCTTTACGAGCTGGTATATAGGCAAGAAATCCAATGTTGCAATAACCCGATTTGTTTTACCTATGTTTTACCCATGAAATAAAAAAAGGCTCCCGATTCCTCGGAAGCCCTTTGTTCTCTAGTAGCGGGGACTGGACTCGAACCAGCGACCTTCGGGTTATGAGCCCGACGAGCTACCTACTGCTCTGCCTCGCAATCTTATAACTATTTGATTAACAACAAGTTCATAATTGTCGTAAATCTAAAATTTACGTCGGTTGTATACGGT
>JBATUY010000291.1:0-14332 GCA_049671465.1 Pricia sp.
TATGGACAGACCTGGGAATATAAATTCATGGATGTTTTCGGTAAGTTCATCGAGGCGGCCTATATCATTGCCGAAGTATACTATCTATTACGCTATCGAAAGCTACTCTTAGAAAACTATACCGGTAAGGCCTATTTTCAAAACTACTATTGGTTGCGGCAACTGATTTTCTTCATTTTAATAGGTCAAGTATTGACTTTAATAAAAGGATACATAAGAGACTCTTCCGCCCCGGAATTTACAGATGATTATCGGATTCTTCTACTGGCATACGGTTTATTTTTCAGCATATGGCTAGTCTGGAAAGCCATGCATTCCCCAAAACTGTTCCGGGGCATCGCCGTCGACCTTAAGCTCTCCAAAGAACTAATGCAAGAAGATGACCGCCATGCAGCTCCCTCAAAAGAAACCCAAGATCAAATTACTGAACTCAAAAACTACATGAGCAAAGAGAAGCCTTTTCTGAATGCCGGACTGACCGTACAAAAATTGGCGAACGAGACCGGACTCCCATCCAAAGAACTTTCCGTTTTGATCAACCAACATCTGAATCAACATTTTTTCGACTTTGTGAACGGGTATCGCATCGAAAATGCGATGAGAATTTTATGCGACCCTGCTAAAAAAGACCTCACCGTTTTAGAAATTCTGTACGAAGTCGGGTTTAATTCGAAATCTTCGTTCAACACTGCCTTTAGAAAGCATACGGGTACAACGCCTACTGCCTATCGAAAAAAACACTGACTACCAGAGGTTTAGAGAAAAGTCGAACGTTCACCGAATAAAGTCGAACGGATTTCTGCATTGAAAATCCGTTCGACTTTCTGCATTCGGTCGCACAGGAGCTCAGTGCACGGGATATTTGTCGCAACAGAAACAAATAAATCCTAAACTTATGAAACGTAGTATTCTTTTAATCGTATTAGTTCTACCAATACTCGTTAGCGCACAATTTAAAATCACCGGTAGTGTCGCCAGCGAAACTGAACGGATCGCTTGGGCCAATGTGGTCATATTGTCAGAAGCCGGTGAAATGGTCACCGGCGGCATCACTGACGATAGCGGTTCTTTTTCTTTGAACGTAAACTCCGGTACATACAATCTGGTAATCAGTTTTTTGGGATATGAAGATTTTCAAAAGGAAATTAGCGTCGAAGCCGATGTCAACCTCGGAGTGATTACCGTAAAGGAATCGGCCAACGCCCTCGACGAAGTTACCGTATCCTACACCAAAAAACTGATCGAACAAAAGCCGGATAGAATTGTGTTCAATATCGAAAATAGCATCGCCGCTGCCGGTGGCGACGCTTTAGATGCCCTAAAAATTGCCCCTGGACTGCGTGTTGACGATAACGGCATCAGCATGCTGGGCAGGGGAAACTCCCAAGTCATGATCAACGGCCGCATCTTTCCGCTGACCGGTGCCGAACTTGTAGGCTACCTTAATTCGATTTCCGCCGATGACATCAAAAAAATCGAGGTCATTACAAATCCTCCTGCGAAATATGAAGCATCCGGAAATGGCGGACTCATTAATATCGTGCTAAAAAAAGGCGTACAAAATTCTTGGAAGAATACCATCTCGGCCATCCAAAACATAAACACGCACAGTTTTCTGACCGTACGGAACAGTCTGCTCTACAATAAAAACAAATGGAATATTTCTTTCGGACTAGACAAAACCGACGGTTCGTTAGAGGCCGTAGAGAGTTTTCAAGTGTTCTACCCCAATAATACGTGGGACATTGATATCAAAACCAAAGACAATCAAGATGCCTTTTCCGGTCGGTTATTGGTGGACTTTGATTTGACGGATAAAACCACCATCGGAATGCAATATCTGGGCAACAACCGACAACCGGATGTACAGGATTTGTCTATCTCAAATATCTTCAACAACGCCAATACCCTAGATTCGCTATTGGTCAATAATGGTAACAGCCAACAAGATGTCAATAGCCACCTCATCAACCTGCACAGCATCACGGAACTCGATACTTTAGGAAGAAAACTATCCTTTGATCTGGACTATTTCAATTACGGTTCCGATCAAGAAAGGAGTTTTAGAACCGAAAGTTTTTCGCCGGAAATGGAATTCCAAAATATTAACGCCGCGGCCATCACTACCTCTGACCAGAGCATCGAGAACCTTACGTTCAAAGGCGATATGGAACATCCTTTTGACTTTGTGAATCTCTCTTACGGATTTCTGGTCAGCGCTACCAAGAGTAGGAGCGAGATCGAGAATTTCACCACTGAGACCGGTACGCCCGTATTGGATGTCAACACCTCGAACACCTTTAGCTATATGGAAAACAATCAGGCGCTGTACCTCAACGGATCGAAAAAAATAAACGGCCAATGGAGCTTACAATTAGGTCTCCGGGCGGAAAACACCCAAACTGAGGGCTTTTCAAAAAATTTGAACCAGACCAATACGAACAACTATTTGAAAATATTCCCAACGGCCTATCTATCCTATGAAAAGAATGAAAATAACAGCATGTCACTCAGCTACGGAAAACGCATCCGAAGACCGAGTTACCGAAATCTAAATCCCTTTCGCGTATTCGTGAGCAGCAACACCTTTAGTGAAGGTAATCCGTTTCTACAGCCTTCGTTCACCGATGTTTTCGAGTTCAAGCATACCTATAAAAACAAGTTGACCACGAACGTTTTTTACAACCGTACCGTAGACGGGGCCGGTATTATTTTCACTTCGGATGTTGATACGAGAACCCAAATCGTTACCAGAGAGAACTTTTACGACCAAAATAGCTATGGTATCGGCGAGAGTTATTTGTTCAATACTTTAAACTGGCTACAAAGTCAGAACAGTGCGACCCTGGTCAACATTCAGACAAAATTGATTACGCCCATAAATGCAATGCCCCAAAACGGCCTTTCGTTCAACCTGACATCGAATAACACCATATCTCTAACGGAAACGGCAAAATTGCAACTGGACGCAAGCTACAACTCTCCCGCTAAGTCAGATTTGTTCACCATTGGGGAAAGCTACAGCATAGATTTCGGGGTATCTAAGTCATTTTTTGATAAAAGTTTTCAGGTGTCGGTGTTCGCCAAAGATATTTTTGACACCTCGAGCCTGAACAATTTGACCTCAACGGTCAACGGTGTTCGACAGGTCTACGGGCAGAGCAGAAACAATCGCTTTATTCGAGTATCGGTGAGCTATAATTTCGGTAACCAAAAAGTGAAGGTACAGGAGCGTAATTTCGGGAACGATGAAGAACGAAGAAGAACGAATTGATGCTTTTCCAACCGCTAATCGATAGTATTCCTCCGGTACCAAATGTCTTTTAACAAGTTAAAGGGGATGTTTCTACCGGATGTTTACATTAATCCCTTAACTAACTTTAACGCAACGCCTTAGCATTGTTCACTTCATGTTAACAAAATGGTTTTAACCGCATGCTAAATAATCGTATTTTTACCCCCTAACTTAGATGGATAATGGGCAAGATTATTGCTATTGCAAACCAAAAGGGGGGTGTTGGTAAAACGACGACCACGGTCAACCTGGCCGCTTCCTTAGGGGTGCTGGAAAAAAAGGTGTTGTTGATCGATGCGGACCCACAGGCCAATGCCACCTCAGGGCTAGGTGTAAATGTTGACGAGGTCGAACTGGGCACCTATCAATTGATTGAAGGGAGTTCGGTCGCCAATGATATTATCATAAGCACCGATTCCCCTAATCTCGATCTCATTCCGGCGCACATTGATCTGGTCGCCGTTGAAATCGAACTGGTGGATAAAGATCGTCGGGAATATAAAATGAAAGAGGCCATTTCCGATTTGCGGGATACGTATGATTACATACTTATTGATTGCGCTCCGTCTTTGGGTCTATTGACATTAAATGCCTTGACCGCGGCAGATTCGGTGATTATTCCCATTCAATGCGAATACTTTGCTTTGGAAGGTTTGGGCAAGTTGCTCAATACCATCAAAAGCATCCAGAAAATACATAATCCTGATCTCGATATCGAGGGGATGCTCCTCACGATGTTCGACTCTCGTCTACGCTTATCGAACCAAGTGGTCGAAGAGGTACGCAAGCATTTTTCAGATATGGTCTTCGATACCATCATCCAACGCAATGTGCGCTTGAGCGAGGCACCAAGTTACGGCGAAAGCATCATCAAATATGACGCGAGCAGCAAGGGCGCGGCCAACTATCTGAACCTGGCCAATGAGGTATTGACCAAAAACAAGGCCGTAGTCTAAGAGACCATTTTTTAATCTAAAGCAACAGCACGCAATGGCGAAGGCAACTAAAAAACAGGCACTCGGGCGTGGACTCTCCGCACTTTTAAAAGACCCCGAAAACGATATCAAAACCGCTACCGACCGTAATGCCGACAAAGTAGTGGGCAATATCGTGGAGCTTGATATCGATGCCATTGAAATGAACCCCTTTCAGCCACGTTCCAACTTTAACGACGAGGCGCTGCACGAACTGGCCGGTTCCATTCGGGAATTAGGTGTAATTCAACCGATTACCGTTCGGAAAATGGAGTTCAATAAATTCCAACTAGTTTCGGGGGAACGTAGATACCGCGCCTCGAAATTGGTCGGGCTGAAAACTATACCCGCCTATATTAGAATCGCCAATGACCAAGAATCCCTAGAAATGGCCTTGGTCGAGAATATTCAGCGGCAAGATCTTGACCCCATAGAGATAGCGCTCTCTTACCAGCGCTTGATCGACGAAATACAGCTGACCCAAGAAAAAATGAGCGAACGGGTAGGCAAAAAACGCTCTACCATCACTAACTACATGCGTTTGTTAAAATTAGACCCGATCATACAAACGGGTATCCGAGATGGGTTTCTTAGCATGGGCCATGGCCGCGCGTTGGTCAATATCGATAAAAAAGATGATCAAATTGCCCTTTATGAGAAAATCGTGGGCCAGAACCTCTCCGTCCGAAATACGGAACGCGCCGTAAAAGCATATCGGGAGGGCAAAGAAGACGTTGGTAAGAGCACAAGGAAAACAGCGAAAAATCCAGAATTTGTAACAGAAAATATCGAGAAGTTCACGGATCACTTAGCGGTGAAAGTAGCCATTTCGGCATCCGAGAAGGGCAACGGTAAAATCACCATCCCATTCCATTCCAAAGAGGAGTTCAAACGCATCCAAAAATTGATTCTCGGTGAGTAAATTCCTGATTACCTTGCTTTTATTTTTTCTTTTTGTATCGGTCTGTGCCGCACAAGAAAAGGACAGCATTCCCGATACCCAAAAACGAGAGGTTGATTCCGCTCAAAACGAAGAACAAGAAATCGATTCCCTTCAAAACGATTTGAGAAAGGACGGCATTATCATTGTCGATACCCTGAAAAAAAAGAAATTAAAAATAAATCCGTTGGCCCCAAGTAAAGCGGCCTTTTATTCTGCCGTTTTTCCGGGATTAGGCCAGATTTACAATAAGCGCTATTGGAAAGCGCCCATTGTTTGGGGACTTCTGGGAGGTGCCGTTGCCGGCTATCTATATAATGACAATTTATATCAAAGGTATCGTACGGCGTTTAAACGAAGGCAGGCAGGATTTATTGACGATGAATTCTATGACCGCTTCGATGGCCTTGGAACCATTCCCAATCAAGATCTGGGAGATTTACAGACCGTACAAGAGGCCCGCCAACGCGACCGCGATTTATGGTTGGTCGGAGCGATAGCGCTTTATGTACTCAATATTGTTGACGCCAATGTAGATGCCCATTTAAAACAATTCAATGTTGATGAAGACCTTAGTTTTGACATGCAGCCATTTTTAGACGTAGACCCCATTACCAACCAGCCGAATTATGGTATGGCGGTGGTAGTGAAATTTTAAGGGGGGACCTTGTTGCGTTAGTTAAAGTTAAAGTTGAAGTTGCTTAAAAATAAAATTTGTTGCGTAGGCAGAAAGATGTATAGCAGAACGATTAATACCAGTATAGTTTGAACATTGCTCTATTCGGATACGGAAAAATGGGGAAGATGATCGAATCCATCGCCCTAAGTAGAGGCCATAACATTGTGGCCAAAATTGATTTGGACTCCAAAAATATTAATTATGCCAGTATGGATGTTGCAATCGATTTTAGCATGCCCGATGCCGCATTCACAAATATATCTGGATGTATTGAAAATAATGTTCCGGTAATATCGGGTACGACCGGATGGCTTGAAAAATACGATGCGGCCGTTGCCTTGTGCAACGAGAAAAAGGGAGCCTTTATTTATGCTTCCAATTTCAGTCTGGGGGTGAACGTTTTTTTTGAATTGAACGCCTATCTGGCACGAATGATGCGCAGCTTGAACCAATATCACGTGTCCATGGAGGAAATTCATCACACCCAAAAACTTGATGCCCCCAGTGGAACGGCAATCACGCTTGCGGAAGGTATCATCGAAAATAGCGATTATCGGACTTGGGAACTGAACGACGCCAAGGCCAACGCCAAAGCCAAGGACGAGGACGAAGCGAATGTCGAAACTGATAGTAATGCGGAAGAAATCCCCATTACATCTAAACGCATCGGCGACGTCCCCGGTACGCACAGTATCGATTACAAGAGCCCCGTTGACAGCATTGAAATCAAGCATACGGCACATAATCGCGAGGGCTTTGCCTTGGGCGCTGTTATCGCCGCAGAATGGATACAGCGCAAAACCGGAGTTTTCACCATGAAAGATGTGCTAGACTTAAATTGATGCCCCACGCAGAAATAGGTTTTGAATACCATAAGCAAGAACAAAATGATGTACGTTCGAATAGAATCAATAACAATCACCTAACAAAAATCTCCACATGAACGCAACGCAGTGGATCATCTTCATTCTGGTCATACAGGTCATCCATTTTTTGGGTACTTGGAAATTATATGTTAAAGCCGGCCGACAAGCCTGGGAGGCGGCCGTTCCCGTTTACAACGCTATTGTGCTGATGAAAATCATCAATCGCCCGACGTGGTGGACGGTGTTACTCTTCATTCCGATCATCAACCTTCTGATGTTTCCCATAATTTGGATCGAGACCATTCGAAGCTTCGGGCGTCGCAGCTTGGGGGAAACTTGGCTGGTCATGTTGACCTTGGGCTTTTATATCTATTACGTCAACTACGCGCTCGACGTAAAATATATCAAAGACCGCAGTCTACACCCTAAAACAGCCACCGGCGAATGGGTCAGTTCCATCGCTTTTGCCGTAATCGCGGCTACCTTGGTACACACCTACTTTATTCAACCTTATGTAATTCCCACCCCGTCGCTCGAACGTACACTTAGGGTGGGCGATCTGCTTTTTGTCAGTAAGTTCCACTACGGAGCCCGAACACCGATGACCACGGTCGCGGCGCCTATGGTGCACGATACACTTCCGATTCTGGGCGTCAAATCGTATCTCAGCAAACCGCAGCTTCCTTATTTCCGGTTACCCGGTTTTACAAAAGTGGACAGAAACGATATCGTCGTTTTTAGCTGGCCGGCAGATACGGTACGCCAATTCTATAAACGTGAGGAAGGGGTCGATAAGCCCATCGACAAAAAATCGAACTACGTCAAACGCTGCGTCGGCATTCCGGGCGACTCCCTTGAAATACGTGATGGATTCGTCTTTATCAATGGCGAACAGCTCAAACTGAACGACCGCGCCAAGCCCATGTTTCAAAGGGTCGTGACCACCAAAGAGGATATTACCGGCTATGTAAATCTATTCGGAAGGGAAAATTTTAAAGGCCGTATCATAAAAATGCCCCGAAACATTCTAGAAAAAGAACGGGCCAACGAAATAATCGATGCCGTCGACCTGAACGAGGTCAAAAGGGATTCCAACTACATTTACTATGCCGGCTATTTGAGCAACCAAAAGGTGGTCGATTTTTTACAGGTCACCTCGGTACCGAATATGGGCCTTTTCAATATGTCGGAAGACGAGAAAAATAGCTTTTCCGGTAAAGACGGTGTAATTTCAATAGAACAGTTTACGGAAAGCAATCCGAATGCCCGGGTGTTTCCCCAGAACAAGAATCTTGAGGCGACCATAGACAATTTTGGCCCCATCTACATTCCCGCGAAAGGGGCTACAATTCCCTTGAGTCTAAAGACCTTACCCTATTATAAAAAAATCATCAAAGATTATGAGCACAATACCCTGGGCGTCGCCGGTAATCAAATAACGGTTAACGGCGAAGCGGCCGATAGCTACACTTTTCAGCAAGATTACTATTGGATGATGGGCGACAACCGCCATAGTTCCGAAGATAGCCGGTTTTGGGGTTATGTTCCCGAGAACCACATTGTTGGCACGCCCATATTTATTTGGATGAGCGTCGATAACTTCAGTCAGGGTATTTTCAACTGGAAACCGCGCTGGGACCGTATCTTTACCACGGTCAACGGCGACGGGGAACCCGTTTCCTATTTTAGGTATTTTTTGATTGCACTTGTGCTCTATTTTGTCGGAAGCTGGCTTTGGAAGAAAAAGCAAAGTAAAAAATAGAGGGAAATAGTTTAACGTTACCGCATGATTTCCTTCCCCGACGCATTTCGAAAAGTCTTAGATCATTCCTTAGCATTGGGCAATGAGCAAATTGCCCTCTTGCAAACCCCAGGCCGGATTCTTGCCGAGGACATCAGAGCAGATCGCGATTTTCCTCCCTTCGACCGCTCCACAAAAGATGGTATCGCTTTGCGTTTTTCGGCTATAGCAAAAGGAATCAGCCGTTTTAAAGTCGAGGGAGTCTTAAGTGCCGGGATGGCGCGGCAAACGCTTTCTTCCAGGGCCAACTGTTTTGAGATCATGACCGGAGCCGTTCTGCCCAAGAACGCGGACACCATTGTAATGTACGAAGAAACGGAAATACAGAATGGCTGGGCAAGCATTACCAAAACACCGAACAAAGGACAGAACATCCATACCCAAGGCAGCGATGAAAAAGCAGGTGCCGTACTTGTGGAAAAAGGAAGTATCGTTACCGCCGCCATTATTGGCGTACTCGCTTCCGTGGGGAAAAATAACGTTTTGGTAAAGAAATTGCCGCGTGTTTGTGTAGTCTCTACCGGAAATGAACTCGTCGAAGTCTCTGAACAGCCCCTTCCCCACCAGATTCGAAAATCGAACACGCTTTCCTTACGTGCGGCGCTGAGCAACGTCGGAATTGTACCTACCCAACTACATTTGGCAGACGACCGTCAAATCATTGAAAAAGAACTCGAAGAAGCCCTGAAAAACCATGATGTGCTGATGCTCAGCGGCGGCGTATCGAAAGGGAAATTCGACTTTATTCCCGATGCCCTAGAAACCTTGGGTATCGAAAAAGTTTTTCACCGGGTCGCGCAACGGCCCGGTAAACCTTTTTGGTTCGGGGTTCACGGAAAACAACGAAAGGTCGTATTCTCTTTTCCCGGTAATCCCGTATCTACCTTTGCCAATTATCATGTCTATTTTTTGCCGTGGTTAGGCACTTGCTTGGGCACTGAAATGGAAAAAAAGAAGGTGATTTTAGGCGAACCGGTTCAGCCACATTCGACTTTGACCCTTTTTCTTCAGGTCAAGGTTCAGGAGAAAGAAGGAAGTATACTGGCCAAATTGATTCAAGGAAACGGTTCGGGAGATTTGGTAAGTTTGGCAAAGGCCGACGGATTTATTTGCGTACCGGCGGGAGAAACCGAAATTTTGAAAGGAAACCTCTATGAGTACATACCTTGTACCTGAATAGCATTCCGATCTCTTAAATCAAACCTGTTGAATTATCTACATTAGGAAATGTTCGGACAGTCAATTATTTTTCACGTTCCCCTTCAAATTTTTCGGAATATTTCTTCCAGAGGGCGGTCTGATGGCTTTCTAACGAGATTTCCCGACCGTCTATAAAAGCTTTGGTCAATTGATTGGTTCGCATGTCTAGCGCATCGCCTTCCGAAATGAAGAGCGTGGCGCTTTTGCCATTTTCCAAGGTGCCGTAATCTTCAGCTATACCCAAAATTTTGGCGGCGTTCCCCGTAATCAACTGCAAGGCTGTTTCCGCATCCATACCCTGACCCACCAGCTGTCCGGCATAGAACGCCAAGTTTCGGGTCTGAAAGTTCGATGCCTCGCCGTTCTGTAGTCCGACTAACAATCCGGCATCGACGAGTAGCTTTGGGAGTTTGTAGGGAAGGTCGTAATCTTCATCCTCAAAAACGGGAAGATTATGGGTGAACTGCACGAGTACCGGTACCTCGTGTTCCTTAAGAATCTCAGTGACCTTGTAGGCATGGTACCCGCCGACCAAGACTACGTGTTCAACCCCTGAGGCCTTGGCCAACGTGATGGCATCGATAATTTCCTTTTCGCCATCGGCATACACATAAAGTCTTTGGGCGCCCTCGAAGATGCCCTGCATAGCGGCGAAAGCGGGATTCATGTCCTCACCGCTACCATCGCCATAGGCCTTGGCATTCTTTAGAAAGACCTCGACCTCCGTTACGTTTTCTTGATATTTATCATTGGGTTTGTAGCCTCGCTCCTCGCCCATCCACCAGCGACCTCGGCGAAAAGTACCGGGCCAGCGCAAGTGTATTCCGTCATCTTTTTTAACGGCAGCGTCTTCCCAGTTCCACGCATCGAACTGTACGATGGAAGATGTCCCGGAAATACGTCCGCCCTGCGGGGTAATTTGCCCGAGCAGCACACCGTTAGGCCGCATGGATTCCACCACTTTCGATTCGGCATTGTAGGCGATAAGGCTACGAATATGCGGAATCATCTCGCCCAGCTCGTCTTGATCATCGGTAGCGCGGACGGCGTCTATCTCAATCAACCCCAAAGATGTGCTAGGGGCAATAAACCCCGGATATACGTGTTTACCGTCGCCTTTGATCTGCCTTCCTTTGCGCGCTATTTTGGTCGTTGCGGGACCTACAAATGTCAATTTACCACCTTCGAACATGATAAGGGAATTCTCAATGACCTCACCGTTTCCCAAATGAGCCGTCGCTCCCTCGATAACTATCGCTTCGCTTTGGGCGGGCGCCGGAACCTGCTGCGCATTTCCGCCGCTAATGGCAACAATTGCGACTACTAAAAATTGAATTACAGTTTTCATATTCGAATATTAATTTACATCTACTTTACTTTCATTTGGCAAGTTGCGACTCACAACGGACATCCATCGATCCGAAACACCCACCGGTTCATGAAATATATTGCTATCATAACCGCGACCGCCAACCACTAGTGCCCGACAAAGGTCTCAACCCCGCTCTCACAGTGCATCATCTCCTTCTTTTTCTGCTCGGGCTTTTGCGTTTTGCCACCCTCTTTTTTCTCTTTCAACATCATATTGATCAATCGATTACGCTCCTTTTTAACGGCCTCCCGCTGTTGCTTGTCCTTTTCCATATCAAAATAGGTCGCCCCTTCGATAAGCGTTTTTTCGGCCTTGGCATAAACGGAAAGCGGATGGTCGCTCCACAACACCAGATCGGCATCTTTGCCCTCTTTGATACTTCCGGTACGATCGTCGAGATGCAGCAGTTTTGCTGGATTGATGGTTACCATTTTCCAGGCCTCCAACTCCGTTACGCCACCATATTTCACAGTTTTACCCGCTTCTTGGTTCAACCTTCGGATCATCTCCGGATCATCACTATTGATGGCCACAGTCACCCCTTGCTCCTGCATGATAGCGGCGTTATAGGGTATCGCATCGTTCACCTCGTATTTGTAAGCCCACCAATCGCTAAAGGTTCCGCCACCTGCGCCGTGTTCGGCCATTTTATCGGCCACCTTGTAGCCTTCAAGAATATGGGTGAACGTATTGACGCGAAAGCCGAATTTTTCGGCTACCTTCATCATCATATTGATTTCACTCTGCACGTAGCTGTGGCACGATATAAAGCGTTCACCGTTCAGAATCTCCACCAAGGTCTCCATTTCCTCATCGGTACGATAGGGTTCACCGCTCTTCTTTTTGGTCTCATATTCCTTGGCGCGCTGAAAGTAGTTCGTAAATACCTGTTCTACGCCCATACGCGTCTGCGGAAAACGGCTATGGCTCTCCCAATTGCTCTGCTTTACGTTTTCCCCGAGGGCAAACTTGATGAATTTCGGCGAGTTATCATAAATCATGTTCTCGGCACTTTCGCCCCACTTCAATTTCATGATCGCGGAGCGCCCGCCGATCGGGTTGGCCGAGCCGTGCAGCAATTGCAGGGAAGTTACTCCGCCTGCCAATGCATAATAGATACCTACGTCTTCGGGATCGACTACATCGGTCATCTTCACCTCGGCGGACGAGTTCTGCCCGGCTTCGTTGATGGCCAAAGCGGCGATATGACTGTGCTCGTCGATAATACCGGCCGTAAGGTGTTTGCCGGTCGCGTCGACAACTTCGGCGCCGCCACCCCGTAGATCTTTGCCGATTTTTGCGATTTTTCCATCTTTGACCAGTACATCCGTTTCTTCTAGAATGCCCGCATCCTCGCTCGTCCAGACCGTAGCGTTTTTAAAGAGGATGTTTTTGGGTTTGGGGATGGATGCATATCCATAGCCTATATTGGGATAGGTTACCGCGACCATGTCGGTTTTTTTATTTTTATCCTCGTCCTTCTTGTCTTTATCGGCCTTCGAAAATTCGGATGTTTTCACCGCTTTAAAGGCACTCTCGCCACCATCGGGAAGCACGGCCTTTCCGATCAGGTCTTCCGAGGTATCGGTAATCAAACCGGTCATCCGATAGCTTACCTCCCGATCTTTAGTGGCGAAGGAAAGCACCATCCACCCATCGGCATAGCTGAATTTGGACTTCAATTTTGCGGTATCTTTTTTGACCTCGACTTTGGGACTTCCCGCTTCGCCCTTAATGGACAGTTTGAAGGTCTCACCCGATACGGATAGATTATATTCCCCACGGATATCCTTTAGGGTCATATCATTGACCACGTGCTTCGCCCCTTGTACCCAGTTTTCGTAGAGAATGGTTTCCTCGTCAAAAATATCGCCCGAGGTCACCAAGAAATTGGCATAGCTACCTTTTTGCAGCGAACCGATTTTAGTGGATCTTCCCAAGGTTTGTGCCGGAACGGTGGTCAAGGCCTCTAGGGCCTTGGTCTTAGGAAGTCCATATGCAATGGCCTTCATCAGTTTTTCCTTAAAATCCGCCGGAGATTTCAAATCGTGCAGCGTAAAGGAAAAAGTGACGCCGTTCTCCGCCAAAATTTTCGGATTGGCAGGCGCCTGGTTCCAATGGCGTATATCCTGTAAATTAATATATCCGGCGGCATACGGATCGGAAACATCATAGGCATCCGGAAAGTTCAGGGGAAGAATCAGTTTGGCGTTCGTCGCTTTGATATCACCGACACGCTCGTATTCATCGCCCCCGCCCAATATGGCGTACTGCACCTGAAAGGTATCTCCGATACCATCGGCCCTGATGACATTGCCTTTGTCGTCTCCCGCGAATATTTGAACGAGACCTTTATTGTTGTTGAGCGCCTCTAGCGAGCGGTCTTTGGTCTCTATATTGCCTTTAGCGTACCAATCGGCATCGTAATACATCTGGCGCAACAGTGCCATAGCTCCCATCAGAGAGGTGGGATAGGATTGCTTTTTCGAGATACTCTTTTCGAAGGAAAAATACTGTGCGGAACGGTCGTCGATGATTCGGTCACCATCGTTTCCGACACCATTGAGGGCAACCAGCACTCCGGTTCCCCGGGCGATACCATCCTGTATATGTGAGTTGACAACACCGAACCCGGCCTCCCGAAGGGTTTTGGCGACCGTATCGTCGTAGGTGAACTTGGCAACGGCGTCATTTTCGGGCATGATGTGGTCGTTCCAATAGAAACCTTCGCGCGAGGCATCGAATTCCGCAGAACGGCCTTCGGATTCCACTTTTTCGGGCTTTTCGACCCCGAAACCGGAAAAAATATCGATAAAAGAAGGATAAATGGTCTTTCCGCTAACGTCTATGACCACCGTATTTTTAGGTAAGCTTACCGATTTGCCTACGGCTACCACCTTTCCCTTTTGAAAAAGTAAGGTTCCCCCATTTACCACCTCGGTGGGCGTGACGTAAATTTTGGCATTCGTAAGTGCCGTATAGTTGTAGTTCTCCGCTTTTACACCATCATTTTTCGGAAAGTATTCTTGGGCGAGGGCAAGGGCGGTACTGCCTAAGAAAGCGAGTACCAATAGTCGTATTTTCATCATGGGTGTCGGTAAATTTCTTGAAGGCTAAAAGTAGGAAAAGGGAATGGGATTTTAAAGGGTGTGCAGGAAATTACAGCAATCAAATGGGATATTTCTCATGGTAGCCTACCATGAGC
>JBATUY010000292.1:0-6793 GCA_049671465.1 Pricia sp.
CTTCAATAGCGGGTGGCAAATGGCAGCTTGCACAATGCGTATTGTATAATGCAATCGCCTTTCTATCTTTTGGGGATGTACATGAAGATATACCAAGTAAAACAATAATAAAGAGGATAGTATATAACTGCTCTCGTATAGCTTCTATTTTCATTTAGAGACTATTTTGGAATACCTTTAGTTTGCCCCGGTTTTGGGTCACGATATAATAGGGTTTACCACCTTTAGCATTTTTTACGATTATCATATCTTTGGCGTCTCCGGTAACTGTGAATCCACTTTCCAAAGATGAAATAAATGAGAACTCCCCCTTACCGTTCCCCTTTAGAAGTGCACCGTTAAAAGCATCATACCTTCCTATAAAAACTTCGTTACCAAAATTGTTTCCGACCATCAACAGGTCTTTGAGGCCATCGGCGTCGTAATCCGTTGCAATCATTCTATTTATTGGTGCAATTTGGGTTTCTATGGGTAATGGGCGGTATTGGAACGAGCCGTCTCCCTTATTTTCGAAGTAGCTGGTCTGGTCATGGTTTATGGTCAAGGTTTCTACCTTGTTCAGTTCTTCGGTATTGAAAAGTTCCTTCTGCGTTGTTTTGGCGTACTCTCTATAAAAATTGAATTTCGTGCGGAATAGGGGACTTTGTGAAGAAAGGTCGCCCCAAAAATTAACGGGGAAAGGCTTATAGAGGGTATCGTTGAAATCATTCTTGAAATAGGCGAAGAGTACGGGGTCTACAGTTCCGTTTGTATCAAAGTCTTTGTAGAGCATGGTAATAGGCCTGTCTTGAGAGGGCTGATACAGATTATTACTTCCCAGATTGCCAGCAATTAAATCGATATCCCCATCATTGTCGAAATCATCGGCAATAAGACTCTCCCACCATCCTGAGAGACTGTCGATGCCGGTACTCTTTAATTTTTCAAAGGAAGATTTTTTATTCTTGAAAATACTGACCGGCATAAATTCCCCGGCCAATATAAGGTCGTCAGATTCATCTTGGTCCATATCGGCCCATAGGGCATCTGATATCATGCCGGAATTACGGAGTTCGGGGCAATAGGTATCCGTGACATCTTCGAGTTTTCCATTCATATTTTTCAAGAGATAACTACGCTCAGGGCTTGGATATTCTGCAAAAGGAGTTCTGCCTCCGACAAAGAGATCGACAAATCCGTCGCCATCAAAGTCATGTGCCTTTACCACGGAGCCACTGGATCTGATTTCGGGCAGCTGATCGCTCGCCATTGCAAAATTGCCCTTACCGTCATTGAGCATTAATCTATCCGTGTAGAATTCACTTTCTTTATCAAATTCATTACTCCCCGAAACCAGATAGAGGTCAAGGTCGCCATCATTTTCAAGATCGAAAAGCGTCATACCTTCCTCTTCGAAAGTTTTATCTGTTTCGTCCGTATACAATGCTGACGACTCAAAGGAGCCGTCCTTGCCCTGCAGAAAAATTTCAGGAGAATAGCCGGAGCCACTGCCTACAATAAAATCTTCGGTACCATCGCCGTTGATATCACCGGCCACAAGACAAGGTCCGTTCTGGGTCAGTTTATGGGGCAAGATTCGCTGTACGTTATAGTCGACCACATCTTTTTCTTCATGGGTATAATCGATGCCGATAGCCGCCGAGACTTCTTTGAAAATAGGATTTAGCTTTTTTTGTACGAACGGAAAGCTAAGTTTTTCAGGTGTTATCGAAACTGCATTGTCATATTCCAACGTCAGTTTTTGGTTAGCCTTAACTCCGGTCAATTGCTGGTATTTGCCATCCGGCCAGAGCACCTCAAGCGATTGAATTGTTTTGGAATCCGAAAGGCCAAAATGAAGAATGTCTTGAACCGAAGACATATAGCCCCTGCTCAGATACTGTTCTTGGTATTGAAAGGTACCATCGGCCAAACGAACCACTACTTTTGCGCCAATACCGGATGCATTGGTTTTCGGACCTGCTAGGTCGATAGCGATATAATTGTGTGATTTTTCCCCTGAGGCGTCGAGGTTATTTTTGAAAATAAAAGCCTCATCATTGATATTGTTTACGATATAGTCCAAATCGCCATCACCATCTAAATCTACAAATGCCGCTCCATTGGAAAAGGATGGAATATTAAGGCCCCATTGCGTGCTGACATCGGTAAAAAGTCCGTTTTTGTCATTTCGAAAGGCATAATTCGGAATTTTAACTACAGGAACGGAATCCAATATTTGACTTGGCTTTAAATACCGACTGACATTAAAGTTAAATTCCCCAAAATCAAGATCCGTAATGTCACGAGGGAAGCCGTTGGTAATCAGTAAATCTTGAAAACCATCATTATCTGCATCTACAAAAAGTGGCGACCAGCTCCAATCGGTTCTTGCTACACCCGCCATCAGCCCGATTTCGCTATAGGGCATGTCTACGCCCTGACCCGTTTGAAGCATGTTTCTCATGTACTGATACTCGTAGTCGAACTTTTCGTTAAAGTAATAGTCGTTGTATTTACTATTGCGCACGGTAGTTTTCATTCTATAGTTGGTTTCACCCAACATATCCAAAGTAATGATATCCATAAATCCGTCATTGTTGTAGTCAGAAATATCATTTCCCATAGAAAATTTGCTTTGATGCTTTAAAAGCCTGTCGGCATTATTTGAAAATGTACCATCTCCATTATTGAGATATAGTATATCGTTCGTCAAATAATCGTTACTTACATAAATATCGGGCCATCCGTCATAATTCAAATCTGAAATTGCAATACCAAGGCCGTAGCCTTCTATGGTAATACCCGCTTCGATGGTGACATCTGTGAAGGTGTCGTCACCGTTATTGCGGTACAATCTGTCATTGCTCAAAGCCGTACCATCTATAATCTTTTCACGATAGTTCGAGGGAAGTTTGTGAATATCGACGTTATTTAAGACATACAAATCCAAAAGACCATCTTTGTCGTAATCAAAAAAGGTGGCGTTCATACTGTTTCCCGTATCGGCTATTCCGTAAGTACTGGCCATTTCCTTAAAAACTGGGATGCCCCTATCATCTGAACCTTGATTGACGAACAACATATTCGCCTTTTCCTCTGGTGTTGGAAACATGGCTGCGCAAACATAAATATCCAATAGTCCGTCGTTATTGATATCGACGACGGTAACTCCTGTTTTCCAGCGGTCTTCGGCCCCTATACCTGCTTTTATCGAGATATCATCAAATTTAAAATCGCCTTGATTCAAATAAAGCTGATTAGGCACTTGGTTACCGGTGAAGAATAAATCAGGACGCTCGTCGTTGTTGAAGTCTCCAACAGCAACACCACCACCGTTAAAAATATATTCGCTCGTGAGAATGTTGAAACTGTCGGTTTCAACAATTTGGTTATTGAAGGTTACTCCGGAATGAATTGATTCTATCGTTGAAAATAAAGTATTTTGATCTTTATTACATGATAGCAGAACAGCCGCAATTATATTAAGAAGGAAAATGATTTTCTTCATGCTAATGATTGTAATACAATTATTTTGTTTTAGACTAACAAAATAATTTTTTGGTCAAATTCAAAATGCTAAAACGATGCAAGTTAGATTAAATTTAAGATACCTAAAAAAGGTTATCATAAATATTATAGATTCAATTCCGTAAATATCTAGGCGTTTAAAATTCTCGACTTACTTGTATATATTACGATAAGGCAATCTGCGCTGCGCCAGAAATATAATTCTCTTAATTAACGATATGTTTGACAATTATATAATCCAATTTTAGTCGTGTTCTATTTGGCTTTGCAGAACTTGAATAACTAACACGCAAGTAACGTTAATTAAATGACAAATAAATATTTGGATTACGAAATTAGCTACATTTACCTAATAAAATATGTACTATGTGAAAGGAAATTCTTATTAGTTTTCGTTATGTGACTTTTTGGTAAATAGATTTACAGAAGACGTCATCTCTAAAATTTAAAATATTTTAATTTAAATAAATATAGATTATGAAAACTTATATTATTCTTTTCGCAATTATTTTTTTAGGTTCTTGTGACTCGGATATTGAATTCGAAGATGGTTCTATTGAACAGGTAGAGAATTTAAAATCTATTGCTGCATCCGCAGTAACTTGTGATAACCCATTAATAGGCCCGTCCAGTGTATCCGCTGGTACAGATAGGTCATATTCAGTAACTCCTAAAATTCCAAGTACCAACCCATCTTCTTTTGTATGGTCTGTAAATACTTCCACAATGACTATAGTTAGTGGTCAAGGAACACGGAACGTTGTAGTGCGTTTCTCTTCTGCATTTAACGGCGGTAAATTAGCTGTTTCCCCAAACGGAGGACCATGTAAGACGGAACAAACTATTTCTAAAGCTAGTGGTGACTGCGCTAATAACTGCGGAAAGATTTATTCTGGGAATTATAACGTGGTAAGTAGCCATCACTATTATCCCGATGGTGTAATGGATCTTAATTGTATTCCTTCAGGTGCTAGAATCAGATTACAGGTAAGCTCAGATGATGTGCCAAATTTCTTTTTAATACGTGACCAAAATAACATGGAGGTCACAAATTCAGGTTGGAGGGGTTATACAACTCAGTCTGGGCCATGGGGCCAATCTTTGAATAATGCGGCTACTTTTTATATGACTTTTACTAAAGGTAGTTCCAGATATTATAAACTACAGGTACGAACTGTGACCCCTCCAAACCAGTACGATAACTGGTCGGCAACACTAATGTGTCAGTAACAAGCTATCTAAACAAGCTATCTAATAATAGCCAAAGTTAAATTATTAGTACAGTTATTTTAGGCTCAATATTTAAAGTTAATTAATACCTTCCAAGAAATTGGAAGGTTTTTTGTTGCATTCTATTCTATAAAATGTCAACGTTATCTAAATAAACATATTAGAAAACCGTAAACTTCTGTTATAATATGGAACCACGCAAATTAAAACTAATTGACCATTGGTGCGGTTGGTTTCAACCCAAATTTTCAAAATCATATTCTGACTTATGGAATGTGTTTTTTAGAGAGTTTAACGACGGTTTTTGCATAGTGTTTAAAACAAATAATTTTATAAAAGAGGTAGTACTCTCTTAAAGTTCATCACTTGATAGTCTAATAAAAGTCTTAAAAAAGAAACAGGACCTGATGAAGGTCCTGTTAACATGAGTAAAAAAGATGGAGATATAATTAATACCCTGGATTCTGAGTCAGGACTCCACCACTTTGGTCGATGGCATTAATAGGTATTGGAAAAACATTATTAATTTCTGTATAGGTGCCGAATCTAGAGTAATCGGATTGTGAAATATCTTCCGCCTCATTTTGAATATACGTATTGATAGTTTCCTCTGCGGTTCCCCATCTTCGCAAATCAAATAGTCGATGCCCTTCCATACCAAATTCCAATCGACGCTCGAATCGAACTGCTTGTCTGGCAAAGTCTTGGCTAGTGAAAGCTGCATAGGGCTCGATTACGTAATTGGCCGCGTCACCATCGCCCGCTGTATTTTGAACATAGGTCATTGTCTTCGCCCTGTTTCGCACTTGATTGACATAGTTGAGGGCTACGTCAAGCTCAGGGCTTGATTTCTCCACCGCGGCCTCGGCGGCCATAAGCAGTACATCGGCAAAACGCATTACATTGTAATTGATACCCGACCAATCGGATCCCCAACCTCCGGTGCCACGATTTACGTCGACTTCATCGGCTTGATAAATATTCTTTTTTGGAAGATATGGTCCGGAAATGTCACCAAAGGCTGCACGAATCCATGCTTTACCAGGATTAGGCCCGAAACCATTGTAATCGATTCCTCTTCGCCCTGCTGTATAATCCACCCTTGGGTCGAGGGCTCCTGCAAATGGCGTAAAGGGCTCACTACTCTCAATCCCGTAATCACTGGTTACATCTGTGTCGGCGTAAGAATCTAAAAGCGGAAGTCCACTGGCATCTGTTTGAAAGGCATTGACCAAATCTTGTGTGGGCTGGTAAAAACCACAACATGTTTCTGGGTCTAAAGGACCACCACCGGGAAAGTTCAAAGTTCCCGCACCATTTCCGTTGAACGAGCGGCCATCGTCGGAAGAATACTGAATCGCGAACATAGACTCCGAACTATTTTCTCCGGCGAAATTAAAATTATTTACGTATTCGGGGTTCAGTGCGTAAGGCCCAGTGTTTATTACCTCGTCCAAAAGCGGAAAAGCCTCGTCCCATTTTCCTTGGTACAAATACGCTTTTCCTAAAAATGCCTTTGCAACCCATGAATTCGCCCTTCCATTGACCACTTCGTCTCCAAGACGATCGATAGAGGCTATAAAATCCGCTTCAATTTCAGCCCATATTGGACCTGGATTTGGCTGATTGAACTCTTGATTCGCCAAGTTCTCAGTAGAAATAAAGGGCACGTTACCATAAAATTTTTGTAGCTCGAAATTATAATAACCTCTGAGGAATAAAGCTTCTCCTTCTTGAGCCGAGAAATCACCTTCGGGTATCTGATTGATTAAATCAAGTACGGCATTACATCTATTTACACCACCGAAAAGAGCACTCCATCGTCCCAAGAACCATGGGCTACCGGTAGTCCATTTTAGGGTTTCTACAAGGAATAGTTCCGAGTTGTCTCCATCTTCACTTCCCCTATGGGCATCATCGGAAACAACATCGGTCCACCAATTGTCTCCGCCAGCGGCTACCCCTTCTCCTTGCCTATTAATACGCTCTCCATCTAATAACGAATAGGCGGCAGTAAGCTTAAGGTCTACCCCGGTGGCGTTTTGCAGAGCAT
>JBATUY010000293.1:0-12332 GCA_049671465.1 Pricia sp.
GATGCTTTCGAACCCGGGCTATATTCATCTAACACTGTAATCTCTAAAATATTACTCGAAATCCGAATCCGAGACGCCCTCATTGATTTTGATATCGGTCACCTTAAACTCAAAACTCTGCGGGCCGACGGTCTGGGCGATGGTATAGGGGAACTGAACGCCCGAAACTTCTTGGTAATCTAAATAGTTGATGGTGCTGACCATTTGCTGTCCGCCCATTTCGGCCGTGGTGGTTTCTTGCACTTTAAATCCGGTTTCCATATCGTAGAAGGCCGATTTTTCATCGGATAGTTTCAGCTTGTAGGCTTTTTTGCCATCGACAGTCTCCATGCCTTCGAGAGTAATGGAATCATCCTTAAGATAATTCGTTTCGGGGAAAGGCATTGCCTCGATTTTTGTGGACGCGATTTCTTCGGGGCCCATATCCTTACGTTGGCCCTGCATCATCATATAGCCCTTTTCGCCGTCGAACACCTGTTTACTCATCGAATTGCCACCGACCTGTACATCTTGCATAAACTTGCCATCGGCCGTTTTCTTCATTTCAAGGTTCAGTTTCATGCCCTGCATTTCAGCTTCTGCGGTCATGACGTACGATTCAATGGAAGCGAGTTGTTCTTGGCCACCAATGGCTTCTATGTATTTGTTCAGCACCTCTTTTACCCCGACACCTTCAGGGATAGCGGCCGCTCCGGTTTCCGGTTTTTCGGTGGGCTCGGCCTTTTTGTCGAAATATTTGACGGGAATCTTTTTACCGTTGAACATCACGTTCTCAAGATTGGGAAGCACCTCACTGGCTTTCCCTGTAACCACGATACGGGTTTTTTCGGGCTTAATGTATTTCTGTGCCGCTTTTTGAACGTCTTCAACGGTAATGGCGTTAATGCGCTCAAGATAGTTGGTATAAAAATCCTTGGGAAGGTCTTGGGTTTCAATGTCGAGCGCATATTCTGCGATGGTCTGAGGGTCTTCAAGGGCCAACACGAACCGGCCGATGTATTTGGCCTTGGTGTTGTCGAGCTCCTCTTGGGTCACCGGCGATTTCCGGATATTCTCGATTTCTTTCAGGAGCTCCACTACCGAGCTGTCGGTTACCGCGTTCCGCACACTGGCGACCGCCCGAAAACGGGATGCCGCATATTTGTCGTTGCCCAAGCGGGAATAGGATCCATAAGTATATCCTTTGTCCTCGCGCAGGTTGAGAAAGAGCCTGCCTTCGCCGCCACCGCCAAGTATTTCGTTGGCCAATAGGGCCGGGAGGTAATCGGCATCTTTCATCTTCAGTTCGACAAGATTTTCCGTGGTAATCTCCGATTGTACGGCATTGGGCACGTTCACAAAATTGATCTGCGTGTAGAGTGCATCCGAAGGATTTGAGAAACCCAGCGATGGCGGGGTTCCCTTGGTCCAAGGGGTGAAATGTTCTTCGACAAGCTTTTTCACTTCCTTGAAGTCAACGTCCCCGACAACGACCAAGTAGGCGTTTGCAGGCAGGAAGTATTGGGAATAAAACTTTTTGACATCGTCTAAAGTGACCTTATTGACCGATTCTTCCGTGGCAAATTCCCCGTACGGATGTTTTTTGGTATAGGCCAAGGCACTGCTTACATTTCTGGCGATGGCCTTGACATCTTTTTCCTCGGTCTTCAGGCCCGTCAGCATTTTCTGTTTCTCTTTTTCAAACTCTTCCTGTACGAAATTCGGATTGATGGCGGCGTCGGCCATCAGCTCCAATATCCTCGGAAAATATTTAGACAGCGCGCGGGCATAGGCGCTTTGCGATCCAAAATTGATTCGGGCCCCAAGAAAATCGACTTCCTCGTTAAATTCGTCCTTGGAGATGTTCTTTGACCCTTGACCCAAAAGGCTGCCGGTCAAAGAAGATACGCCGGTTTTATCACCTTCCAATATAGGGGCATTGTCGATACGTAGTTGTATCGATACCCGGGGCAGTTTGTGATTTTCGACCACCAAAACTTTCAGTCCGTTTTTCATTTCGAAGGTCTGGGGGTCCTCAAGATTGATCTCGGGTGCCGGACCGGGCTCGGGCATCTTGCTACGGTCGATTTGGGCGAATGTACTGACGGTCAATAGCGCCAAAAATAGTGTTGTATATACTTTTTTCATCTAGGTATTCTTTTATGTTTTGTTCCGTTTTATGGTCTTCCGGAGCTACGGGAAATCTCTTTATTTCAACTTTAGTCTTTTTCTATAAACCTATATTCGAGTTTGCAAAAGCGGGTATGGGCATCTCTAATGCAACCGCAACCGCCCTACTGCTCCTCACCCTCTCCGGGCAAGTAATCGATAACGGCCCGTTGGTTCGGCTTGAGATATTTTTTGGCCACCTCTTGCATTTCCTCGCGGGTTATCGAACGGTATATCTCGATTTCTTTATTGATGAGTTCGGTATCGCCGTACAACATGTAATAGGTAGCCAACGAACCGGCTATACCTTCGACGCTGCTGTTCGCGTTGACGAAACGGCTCTCGAACTTGTTCTGCAATTTTTGGTAATCCTTTTCCGAGATTAGGCTGTCCCTCACCTTGGCGATTTCTTCCTCGATTTCGGTGTTGAGGGTATCTAGCGGGGTTTCGCCCACCGGAAGGGTAAATACAAGATACATCCCATAATCTTCTTGGGCGATATTATAGGCGCCGACCTGTAAGGCCTGTTTTTGGTCATCGACCAGTTTCTTATAGAGTTTAGAGCTTTTGCCATCGCTTAAATAGGCCGATATCATATCGAGCACATAGGCATCCCTTTCCGTGAAACCGGGCGTTCGGTAGGCAATGATACTCGCCGGAATCTGAATGTTCGTATCGTAAGCTTTTGTGTTGATCTGTTCGGTGATGGGCGCTTCTTTAGGATAATCTCTAACGACTTCCTCGCCTTTGGGGATGGGTCCGAAATACTCCTTCACCATTTTTTTGGTTTCCGAGATATCGATATCCCCCGCTACGACGAGCACGGCATTGTTCGGCACATAATATTTTTCATTGTAGGCAACGACATCCTCGAGGGTGGCGGCATCCAAATCTTTCATGTAGCCAATGTTGGGATCTTTATAAGGATGTTTTTTGAAGAGGGTTTCTGCCACTTTGAACAACAACTGTCCGTAGGGCGAATTGTCGTAGCGTAATCTTTTTTCTTCCTTGACGACCTCGTTTTGGGTATCGATACCCACTTGGTCGATAATAGGATGCATCAGGCGTTCGGACTCCATCCAAAGACCCAATTCCAAATTGTTCGACGGAAATACCTCGTAATAATAGGTTCTGTCTTGCGAGGTATTCGCGTTGTTCTTTCCGCCGTTCGAGGATACGATTTTAAACCAATCGCCACGATCAATGTTTTCGGTACCCTCAAAAAGCAGGTGTTCAAAAAAATGGGCAAAACCTGTGCGGCCCTCGGTACGGTCTTTTCCGCCGACATGGTACATGACCGAAGTGGTCACGACCGGTGCCGTTTCGTCTTGGTGTAGTATGACGTGCATGCCGTTGTCGAGGTCATATTCCTCATAAGCGACCTCTTGTGCGAAGAGGGCAGTTGCCATCAAGGTCATGGGTAGTGCTAATAATACAGTGTTCTTCATAATGTATAGGGTTTGCGTATGGGTAGCATTATTTTGGATAATGTTACAAGAATATGTTTTTTTCTGGGAACTTAATTTTTGTAAGAGGTCTTTAACAAGAAATTTATACAATAGTTTCTTAAATTTGTCTAAATTAAAGATTCTATCCAAAACAAAGCACAGAACATATGATGAAAGAGTTTGCATTGCCCATACGATTCGGAATAGCCACGAGCGGTTCCCTGGTTGCCTATTTTTTGGTACTGGCACTTTTCGATCTGCACACCAATGTATTTTTCAGTCTTTTTAACGGCGTGATAACGGGCTTCGGCATTTATGAGGCGATCAAATACTTCCGATTGAGCGAAAAATATAAGTTCAATTATGGGAAGGGCTTCACGGCAGGTATTGTAACCGGATTTCTGGCAACAATCCTATTTACCTTGTTTTTTGCCATCTACTGCACCGAGGTCAATCCCGATTTCATGGAAATGCTCGCGGAACAATGGTTCAAGGATTTCAAGAATTTTGAGGCCATCGTATTCTTTACCGTCGCGATTATGGGTTTTGCTACGTCTCTTGTACTGACCCTTTCTTTTATGCAACTTTTCAAGACTCCCCGAAAACAGAAGAAAAAACCCAGTTAATTTAGAAATACCGTTTGTGCATTAGCCAATTAGCACTATATTTGCATCCGCTTATTGAAAAAATAAGCCGTAAATCAAACAAATACACACAATTATGTATGCAATCGTAGAGATGGCAGGGCAGCAATTCAAAGTTGCGAAAGACCAAAAAGTGTATGTGCACCGTTTACAGACCGAAGAAGGTAAAAAGGTAACTTTTGACAATGTACTTCTTACGGGCGACGGATCGGACATCACCATAGGCGCCCCGGCCATAGACGGAGCTTCGGTAGAAGCCAAAGTCGTTAGGCACCTCAGAGGTGACAAAATTATCGTCTTCAAGAAAAAAAGGCGAAAAGGGTATCAAAAGAAAAACGGACACCGTCAATCTTTGACCGAAATAGTTATCGAGAGTATCAACTTGAAAGGCTCGAAGAAGTCGGACAAAAAGGAGGAAGCCAAGCCTGTAGCAAAGAAAGAAAGCAAGCCAAAAGAGGCTCCAGCTGAGAAAGCGGCGGCCCCAAAGGCCAAAGCTGAAAAAGCTACGCCAAAGAAAGCGTCTTCGAAAAAGGATGACCTTAAGAAAATCGAAGGTATCGGTCCGAAAACGGCCGAAGCTTTGGTAAATGCCGAAATGGGTACGTTCGCAAAATTGGCGAAGGCAGATCCTGAAAAAATCAAGGAAATTTTGACCGAAGCCAGTTCAAATTTGGCCCACCTTGACCCCGGTACTTGGCCAGCTCAGGCCCAATTGGCCGCCGATGGCAAATGGGACGAGCTCAAGAAGTGGCAAGATGAGCTCGACGGAGGGAAATAATTAAGTAGGCAAGCGGTTGCAAAGAGCAGTTGCGGTGCGTATCGGTCCAGAAATTTTGACAGATATGCAATTACAAATCTAAGAATCAATAATACCATAAAGCCATGGCACACAAAAAAGGAGTAGGTAGTTCGAAAAACGGAAGGGAATCGGAATCAAAACGTTTGGGCGTTAAGATTTTCGGTGGCCAAGCCGCTACCGCGGGCAACATCATTGTCCGTCAGCGCGGTACAAAACACAACCCCGGTGAGCATGTATATGCCGGAAAAGACCATACATTGCACGCCCGTGTAGACGGATTGGTCAAATTCGAAAAGAAAGCCGGAGGAAAATCGTGGGTATCCATTGAGCCATTCGAGGCTTAAGATATTTACCATCATTTCACAATAAAAAAACCCTTGCTAATTCTAGCAAGGGTTTTTTATTGTCGGGCAAGTTTTAAACCTGCCGATGATTAATTTCTAGTACCTATAATATTCGGGCTTAAAAGGCCCTTTGACCTCTACCCCGATATATTCCGCCTGTTCGGGCTTCAGTTCGGTCAGTTCGGCATCAAGACGTGATAAGTGCAGTTCCGCGACTTTTTCGTCCAGGTGCTTTGGCAACATGTATACCTCGTTTTTGTAATTATCGCTGTTCTTCCATAGTTCGATTTGCGCCAAAGTCTGGTTCGTGAACGAGTTGCTCATTACGAAACTTGGGTGGCCGGTAGCACAGCCCAAATTGACCAAACGGCCTTCGGCCAGAACGATAATGTCTTTGCCATCGATAGTATACTTGTCCACCTGGGGCTTGATTTCGTCTTTAGTGTCACCGTAATTGCCGTTCAACCAGGCCATATCGATTTCGTTGTCGAAGTGACCGATGTTGCAAACGATGACTTTATCCCGCATCGCCTTGAAATGTTCCGGGCGAATGATGTCTTTGTTTCCAGTGGTAGTGATTACAATGTCAGCCTTGTCGACTACGGTTTCCAATTTTTTCACCTCAAAGCCGTCCATACAGGCCTGAAGGGCGCAAATGGGATCGATTTCCGTAACGGTGATGATGGCTCCTGCTCCTTTAAAGGATGCGGCAGTACCTTTTCCAACGTCGCCGTATCCACAGACGACCACTTTCTTTCCGGCTAGCATTGTGTCCGTGGCGCGACGAATGGCATCAACGGCACTTTCGCGGCATCCGAACTTATTGTCGAATTTTGATTTGGTTACGGAATCGTTTACGTTGATGGCAGGCATCGGTAACGTACCCTTTTTGACACGCTCATAAAGACGGTGAACTCCGGTTGTAGTTTCTTCGGATAGTCCTTTGATGGCTTCGGCAAGCTCGGGGTATTCATCCAAAACCATATTGGTGAGATCGCCACCATCATCTAAAATCATGTTCAAGGGTTCGCGCTCTTCACCAAAAAATAAGGTCTGCTCGATACACCAGTTAAATTCCTCTTCGGTCATGCCTTTCCACGCGTAGACAGGTATGCCTGCGGCGGCAATTGCCGCGGCGGCATGATCTTGCGTCGAAAAGATGTTGCACGAACTCCAGGTTACATCGGCACCCAGGGCGACCAAAGTCTCGATAAGTACGGCGGTCTGAATAGTCATATGAAGGCATCCGGCGATACGGGCGCCTTTCAGGGGCTGCTCGTTTCCGTACTCTTCCCGAAGGGCCATCAGTCCGGGCATTTCGGCCTCGGCGAGATCGATTTCCTTTCTTCCCCAGTCCGCCAAAGCGATATCTTTTACCTTATAGGGTACAAATGCAACAGTTTTCGTTTCCATCTTCTTTTTATTTTTTACTTTCGTTTTTAGCCCCATAAAGAGGGTGTTTTTGGATAATTTTCCAAACCTTGCGAAGATAATAAATTAGGATATACTTCCCATGCCACTTTACAAGACATTAACGGTAGCGCCCGATATCAAGATATTGATCTGGCAAGTGACGGAGTCGGAACTTGAACTTTCGGAGGGAATTACGCTGACCCCCCACTGCCAAAATAGGATGGACGGGATGAAGTCTGAATTACATCGAAGGGCCTTTTTGAGCATTCGCCATCTAATGGCCGAGGCCGGGTATGTAGATCAAGACCTATATTACGATGAGGCCGGGAAACCCCATTTAAGGGATGGGCATAAGATATCTATTACACATTCGCACCATTTCACGGGAATTATCGTTAGTTCGAACAAAGAGGTGGGCATCGATATCGAAAAGCAGCGGGATAAAATTCTGCGTATCGCCCATAAGTTTACACCCATCGAAGAATACAGTACCATCGCCAATACAGATGCCCTGATCCGAAAACTGACTATCGTTTGGGGCGCCAAGGAATCGCTCTATAAAATCTACGCCGAACCCGGACTCAGTTTTCTGCACCACATCAACGTGAAGGATTTCTCTTTTGAGGATGACCGTACCACCGCGGGAATACTATACAAGGGGGACGAGTCGTTCTACGAAATCGAGTTTCTTGAATTTGAGGGGTTTACCGGTGTGTACGCGGTGAAAAGTTAAAATAAAGTTAATGAATATATCCGTAGAACTAACATTCTCCCCCTTACAAAACGATTTCGAAGACCATATCATCGGCTTTATCAAAAAACTTCGGGCATCGGGACTGACCATACTGGAAAATCCGCTTAGTACACAGGTCTATGGCGATTATGATACCGTCATGAACGTACTGAACACTGAAATCAAAACGGCCTTTGCCCTGATGGACAGGGGTCTGCTCTTCATGAAAATCGTAAAATCGGACCGCAGCGGGTACCGTCCGAATTTTTAATGCACTTTTGTGTCCGCCTATGGGTGGCAGCCAATAGTTTATGGATTCTATCGTTGAATATATTTTTGCGCAGTACGAGGGTACGGCTTCCCATTTGGTTGCGCTCGAGATCATAGCAGTAGTCTTCGGTTTTTTGAGCGTATGGTATTCCAAACGGGAGAACATCCTGGTTTTTCCGACAGGGATTATTAGTACGGCCATCTTCGTATATATCCTACTGGTGTTCGGGTTGTTGGGCGATATGCTCATCAATGCCTACTATTTTTCTATGAGCATCTACGGTTGGTACGTGTGGACGCGCAAGGTCGACGAAGAGCATTTTATCCCGATAACCAAAACAACATCCAACGAAAATAGACAATCTATCACCTTATTTGTTTGCACCGTGATTTTCGTATGGGCGATTTACATTTATTTCGATAAATTCGATAACTGGACGGCCTACATCGACACCCTGACCACGGCCATCTTCTTTGTGGGCATGTGGCTGATGGCAAAAAAGAAACTCGAAAATTGGGTGTATTGGATTATTGGGGATATCATATCGGTGCCCTTATATTGGTACAAAGGACTTATATTTACTTCGCTGCAGTACTTTTTGTTCACAATCATAGCCATATTCGGATACCTTGCATGGAAGAAAAATTTAAACAGAAGTCCTCGAACATTATTAAGGTAGTGCTTTTCGGGCCCGAATCTACGGGGAAGACCACTTTGTCGGAACAACTGGCGCGGCATTATAATACGGTATGGGTGCCGGAATACGCCCGGGAGTACCTGCAAAAAAAATGGAACGATGAGCGCAAGACCTGTGAGCCGCATGACCTGTTGCCCATCGCCGAGGGGCAGATGCGCTTGGAGAACGAACTGACGGAAAAGGCGACGAAACTTCTCATTTGCGATACCGATCTGTTAGAGACCAAGGTGTATTCCGAAGCCTATTACGTGGGCCACTGTGACCCTGTTTTAGAAAAGCATGCGCTCGAAAACACGTATGATCTCTACCTGTTGACCTACATAGACATACCGTGGGTGGGCGATGACCTGAGGGACAAGCCCAATGAACGGGAAAAAATGTTCGATTATTTCAAGAAAACTTTGGAGCAACATCATCGAAATTTTGTTATCTTGAAAGGCGATAAAAAAACCCGGCTGCGCAAGGCCGTATCGGAAATTGACAAACTTTTGGTGGAGTAAGCGTTGCCTGTTGCGGTCGCAGCTTAGTTCAAAAGTACAGCAGCTCATACGATGTATGGGTAGCCCGAGGATATGTAAACCAGAATTTTTTGAAACTGCGCGCCGGTTCCATTACATTATATTCGAACCTGACACTAGAACCTGAAAAATATGACATTGACTAAAGACGATTTAGAACTACTATCAGAGAAAGGTATTTCCGAAAGAAAGGTGCGCGAGCAGATCAAGACCTTTGAAGAAGGTATTCCCTTTGTACAGCTCGAAAAGGCCGTAACGGTGGGGGAGGGCATCTCGAAGTTTACCGATGAAGAAGAAAAACGCTTGATCGAGCGCTTCGATAGGGCCAAGAAGGAAACCGACTTGTTGAAATTTGTTCCGGCATCGGGAGCCGCCTCGCGTATGTTCCGATCGCTATTTAATTTTTTAGATAGGTACGACCCGTCATCCGAGCGTTTTGAAAAGTATCTCGAACGCACGGGCGATTCAGATATGAAGGTTTTCTCAGAAGGGCTGACCGATTTCCCCTTTTATAATATCGTACGGAATAGGATAAAAGGGAAGACCTCCTCCAAAGACGAAGAAATCTACCTTTTTGTAAAAGAGATTTTATCCGAAGATGCGCTGAACTACGGGTTCTATCCAAAAGGATTGCTTCCCTTTCACAACTACGGCGACTATGCCGCCACTCCGTTTGAAGAGCATTTGAAGGAAGCTTCCGAATATGCCAAGTCCGGCGATACGGCGCACTTGCATTTCACGATATCCGAACAGCACGGCGACATGTACAACAAAGAATTTTCGGATGTTAAGGATAGGGTCTCAAAGGCCGTGGCGACCTCTTTTAACGTAAGCTATTCCTATCAGAAACCTTCTACCGATACTATCGCCGTCGATATGGAGAACCATCCCTTTCGCTTAGATGATGGTAGCATATTGTTCAGACCTGGCGGTCACGGTGCCTTAATCGAAAACCTGAATGATCAGGATGCCGATATCATTTTTATAAAGAACATCGATAACGTAACCGTGCCCAGATTTGCCTCGGCCGTTGTCGATAGTAAGAAAGTTTTGGCCGGGGTACTGCTTAAGGTGCAAGAAAAGGCATTCGGGTATGCGAAGCTTTTGAATGACGGTAATCTGAGCACGGGACAATTGGACGAGGTCAAGAATTTTCTCGAGAACGCGCTCAATGTTCGGTTTTCGGATAGTTTCGCAGGTTTCACTATTGCACAGCAGATCGAGATATTAAAGGATAAGATCAATAGGCCCGTCCGTATCTGCGGTATGGTGAAAAACGAAGGCGAGCCTGGGGGCGGTCCGTTTTGGATAAAAGATGCAAAAGGCAACGTTTCGTTGCAAATCATAGAATCCGCCCAAATAGATATGGACAATGATCAGCAGGCAGAAATTTTGAAGAACGCGACCCATTTTAATCCCGTTGACCTGGTCTGCGGCATTAAAGACCACGCCGGGGAAAAATACGACCTGATGAAATTCGTAGATACGAAACAGGGTTTTATTACCGGAAAGACCAAAGACGGAAGAGAGCTAAAAGCCTTGGAGCTGCCGGGATTATGGAACGGCGCCATGGCCTTCTGGAATACCATATTCGTAGAGGTGCCATTGCAGACGTTTAGCCCCGTAAAGACCGTTAACGATCTATTGAAACCGGCACATCAAGTGAAATAATTTAGGTTTGTAAGTGTCCGTGCTACTGTAAAAGCCAAAAAAGTGTGTAAATCTTACACACTTTTTTGGCTTTTACACAACGGTATACAACGAGATGAATACTTCTATTTTTTTAATCAACTGATTATCAGTGGTATTCGGTAATATTTTAGAACAATTCACAACTGGCACTATTTTCCCTTTATAGAAAGTGATTATCAAAGCAAACGATATTCAAAACAAAAAACAAATTAATTAAAAACACACACAATGAAAAATTTAATGATTGCTGCAGTACTTGCTCTTGGAACAATGACTGCATACGCACAAGAAGAAACTGCTATTGATGAAGCGGGTACTGCTGTAGAAGAAACTGCAACTGACGCGACTGAAGCTACTACCGAAGCTGCCGAAGATACTTACGAGGCCGCAGAAGAAACTGCAACTGAAGCTACTGAAGAAGTAGAAGAAGCTACGGAAGCTGTTGAGGAATCTGCTGAAGAGTCTTACAACGCTGCCGAAGAAACTGCAACTGAAGCTACCGAAGAAGTAGAAGAGTCTACAGAAGAAGCTACGGAAGCTGTTGAGGAGTCAACAGAAGAAGCTGGCGATACTATGGAAGAAGGTGCTGAGGCCGTTGAGGAGTCAACTGAAGAAGCTGTAGAGGAAACGACTGAAGAAGTTGCTGCCCAAGACGGTTTTTCAGAAGTAGCTACCGAAGAAGTTCCTGAAGCTATTACTGCCGCTTTAGAAGAAGCCCATCCTGGTGCTTCTATCGACAAAGCATCAATGAACGATGATTCTCAGTACAAGCTTGAGGTTACTACCGATGCTGGTGAGTCTGCTGAATTGTACATGGATGCCGAAGGTAACATGATTGAAATGTAAACGAGATTTTTTATCTCTTCAAGTTAACGACTTGACTTTGAAAGCTCCGATTACCGAAAGGTACTCGGAGCTTTCTGGTTTGCTCCCGTTAATAATGGGTCTAGCTAGCTTAACCCTATTCTGACGATTATAATCTTATGAAGGTATGGTTTGTTTCGCGTATACAAATTACACGCTTTCCTATAAAAAGTACCCATAATTACACAGTGTCGATTCGATGTTTTTTTACAACTAATTGATTTTCAACATTATATCAATAATTTGGATTTTGGTATCATTATTTCAATACTTAAATCATAATAAACAAATTAAAACTAGAACCATGAAAAATTTAATGATTGCCGCAGTATTGTCTTTAGGAACTATGACTGCATTTGCACAAGAAGAAAACGCTGTTGAAGAGGCAGGCACCGCTGTTGAAGAAACTGCAACCGAAGCCACCGAGGCCGTTGAAGAAACTGCAACGGAAGCTACCGAAGAGGTTGAAGCTACCACACAAGGCGATTTCTCTGAAGTAACAGCAGACGAGCTTCCTGAATCAGTGACTGCTGCTGTATCTAAAAATTATCCGACTGCTTCTATTGACAAAGCATACGTTAACGAAGCCAATCAGTTTAAATTAGAAGTATCGTTAGAAGATGGTACCGCTGGAACGCTGTACGCCGATGAAAATGGTAACTGGATAGAAATGTAAATAACATAAGTTATTTGTTTTGTATCAAGTTGGTTTGGTCGGAAAGGAGTCGTAGTGATACGGCTCCTTTCTTTATGGGGCTAAT
>JBATUY010000294.1:0-10310 GCA_049671465.1 Pricia sp.
ATGATTTGCTAAAAAAAAATTTAATCATCCTTTTAATAAATATGTTGAACCTTCAAAATAACAAACTATGATTTTTGATTCCGATGGTACCACGACCGTAGTTTTTCAAGAGGATATTTCTTTACCTAAATTCCTTAAAAATCTGAATGAAGGCTATCCTAAAATCAAGAACGACCATATTATCGTCAATCTCTTCTCCTTTTCGACCTTGACATCCGATGATATTATGGAATTCTTTCAATTGTCGGACACCCACCGCAAGGCGGATAAATCGTTCGTATTGGTCACCGATAAGGTATCTTACGACGATGTGCCAGACGCCATCACCGTTGTACCTACAGTGCAAGAGGCCCATGACATGATAGAAATGGAAGAAATTGAAAGGGATTTGAATTTATGAAATTAACCATTCTCGGCTGCTACGCCGCCACCCCGCGAACGATGACCAACCCGACTTCGCAGGTACTTGAAATCAAGAACCACATGTTCTTGATCGACTGCGGCGAAGGCACGCAAGTGCAATTGCGCAAGAACAAAATCAAATTTTCCCGCATCAACCATATTTTTATCTCCCATTTGCACGGCGACCATTTTTTCGGATTACCGGGTCTGGTGTCAACCTTTCGCCTCTTGGGCAGGGATCAAGACTTGCACATCTATGGCCCTAAGGGCATCAAGGAGGCCATCACCTTGTTCATGAAATTGGGCGATTCTTGGACGAACTATCAACTGACCTTTCACGAGCTGACCTCTACAGGACCGGAGTTGATTTTCGAGGATGCCAAAGTATCCGTGGAGACCATCCCCCTAAAACATCGCGTCTATACCAATGGCTTTATGATTCGCGAGAAGCTGGGCGAACGGAAGCTCAATATCGAAGCGGCCGCCAAGCTTAAAATTGACAGAGCGTATTTTCGCAATATTAAAAAAGGAAAAGATGTGGTTTTAGAGGATGGGCGTACCATACCGAACGCGGAACTGACCTTCGACCCGCCAAAACCTAAAAGCTACGCCTATTGCAGCGATACCGGATATAATCCGGCAATGGTCGACCAGATAAAGCAGGCCGATGTGCTTTATCACGAGTCCACTTTTCTGGAATCCGAGGCGCGATTGGCGCCGAAAACCAAGCACTGTACGGCCAAGGAAGCGGCCACCATCGCCGAGGCCGCCGACGTCGGCACCTTGATTTTAGGTCATTATTCCACCCGATACAGGTCCATAGAGCTTTTCCGGGAAGAAGCGCAGGAAATTTTTGGGAACACGAAATTGGCAGACGACGGAAAGGTTTTTGAGTTTTGAGAAATCACGGCGAAGGCCGCTATATTTTTGAAACCGATTTCCTTTTCACCTTTCTTTTCCGCAACTTTGTTTATAAAGCGTAAACAAAGAAGTAACATGCAGAAAGACCTAGGCGATTACCGAAAATCATACGACAAAAGTGCTTTGATGGAAGATTCTGTTCCTGAAAATCCCCTCGCGCTTTTTCAGAGCTGGTTCGATGAGCTGGAAGCTTCCGGAGGTGTAGAAGAGCCCAATGCCATGACCGTTTCAACGATTGGGCTTGATGGATTTCCCAAGAGTAGGGTAGTGCTCCTCAAAAAATTCGATCAACGCGGTTTCGTTTTCTACTCCAATTACGAAAGTGAAAAGGGAAAAGCAATAGCTTATAACCCGAATATCTGTGTTTCCTTTTTTTGGCCGAACCTTGAGCGCCAGGTCATTATCAAAGGCCAAGCAGAAAAGCTTTCCGCTGAGGAGTCGGACGCCTATTTCAATTCCCGGCCCGAGGGCAGCCAATTGGGCGCGTTGGTATCCGATCAGAGCAGCGTCATCCCGTCACGGGACTATCTGGAAAACAAACTGAAGGAACTGGAAATGATATATAAAGATAAGGCTATCGAACGCCCCAAGCATTGGGGCGGGTATCTCGTACCACCGAAATCTATGGAGTTTTGGCAGGGCAGGCCGAACCGTTTGCACGATCGCATCCTGTATACCTTACAGGAGGATTCTGAATGGAAAATGGAGCGACTGGCACCTTGAATTGGGTGGCAGATGGCAATGTGTGAAAACGACATCCTCACTAACTTATAAAATCTTACAAATTTTAAAATTCCTAGATCATGAAAACATTGATTCTAGTCCGCCACGGCAAATCATCTTGGGAGTATGCCGTAGACGACAAAGACCGCCCGCTTAAAGAAAGGGGCGTGAACGACGGCCATATGGTATCCTCAAAATTAAAATCCGAAGCGATTACTATTGATGCGGTATTTTCGAGTCCCGCGAACAGGGCACTGCACACCTGTATGATATTTCTTCGGCAGCTGAACTTCCCGTTTGTCAAATTCAAGGTCACCAACGAACTGTATGACTTTTCAGGTGAGCGCATCCTAAAATTCGTAAATAATTTGGATGATACCTTCGATACCGTGATGATTTTCGGACACAACGAAGCCTTTACGAACGTTGCCAATTCTTTGGGAAATTCCTATATTGACAACGTACCTACTACGGGACTTGTTCAGCTTAGTTTTGAAGTAGACCACTGGGCTTCCGTGACGAAGGGTACGACAACGCAAACCATTTTCCCAAAAGACTTGAAATAAATGATCAAATCGAAAAATCTATATGTCAATCGAGAAATCAGTTGGCTGCAATTTAACGCGCGCGTTCTGCAGGAATGTACCGATGTCAACGTGCCCCTGATCGAGCGGCTTCGTTTTTTGGGGATATTTTCCAACAACCTCGACGAGTTTTTTAAGGTGCGCTATGCTACGGTAAAACGTATTGTCGATGCCGGAAAAACGGGCAAAAGCGTGCTTGGAGGGGAAAAGGCGAAGGATTTACTTGAAGAAATCACCAAAATCGCAATACAACAACAGAGCAAGAGCGTCGAGGTAATCAAAAAGGTCGAAAAGGAGCTGGAAGAACATAATATTTTTCTGATCAACGAAACCGAACTTTCGCAAAGACAGGGGGAATTCGTAAAGAAATATTTTATACAAAAGGTGAGTCCGCAACTCATGACCATTATTCTCAATGATCTGGCGGAGTTTCCGATGTTGAAGGATACAGCGGCTTATCTGGCCATCAAGATGGTTTTGAAAAGTGATGACCGTACGCGACAGACCTATGAGAAACGTGAGAAGCGCTATGCGTTGATCGAAATCCCGAAAGGAATCGACCGTTTTGTAGTACTGCCCAAAGTCGGTGACAAAAGCTATATCATTATTTTGGACGATGTCATTCGGTATTGTTTGGATAGTGTTTTTCCGATGTTCGATTATAAGTCCATTTCGGCACATATGATCAAAATCACCCGTGATGCGGAGCTTGATATCGACAATGACCTGAGCAAAAGTTTTATAGAGAAAATTTTTTCCAGTGTAGAACATCGTAAAATTAGCGATCCGGTACGCTTTGTCTACGACAAGGCTATTGAAAAGGATACGTTGGAATTCCTTAAGGAAAAAATGGAAGTGGAGGATACCGATAGTGTCATTCCCGGGGGTAGATACCACAACAAGCGGGATTATATGGGCTTCCCCAGCTTGGGAAGGGCCGACCTTATGTACGAAAAAATTACGCCTTTACCGGTAAAAGGCTTGAGTCTGGAGGGAAGTCTCCTAGAAAAAATTGCGGAAAAAGACTATCTGCAATATACCCCGTATCACACTTTTTCTTACATCATAAAATTTTTGAGGGAAGCTGCGTTAGATCCTAAAGTAAAGGCCATAAAAATAACGGTCTATCGTTTGGCCAATGATTCCCAAGTGGCGGCATGTCTGTCGAACGCGGTCAAGAACGGGAAGCAGGTTACGCTTCAGATCGAACTGCGGGCCCGTTTTGACGAACAGGCCAACATTCGATATGCCGAAGAGCTGCAGGCCGAAGGGGTAAAATTGATTTTTGGGGTGCCCGGATTGAAAGTGCACAGTAAAATTTGCCTCATCGAGCGCGAAGAAAACGAAGAGATAAAACGCTATGGTTTTATCAGTACCGGTAACTTCAACGAATCTACCGCACGAATTTATACCGATTATACCCTTTTTACGGCCCATGAGCCCATATTAAAGGAACTCAACAAGGTGTTCGATTTTTTTGAAACGACCTATAAAATCAATAAGTACAAGCATTTGGTGGTCTCGCCGCACTATACCCAAAAGTTCTTTAAAAAACTGATCGCCACGGAAATCGAAAATGCAAAAGCGGGAAAAGAGGCTTTTATCAAAATCAAAATGAACAGCCTGACCTCGTATAAGATGGTCGATAAGCTGTATGAAGCCAGCAATGCCGGTGTCAAAATTCAGTTGATCGTTAGGGGAATTTGTTGTTTGGTACCCGGTGTGAAAGGTATGAGCGAAAACATCGAGGCCATCAGTGTCGTCGATAAGTTTTTGGAGCATCCACGCTTGTTTATTTTTTGTAACGGTGGCGATACGCGGGTATTTATTTCCTCTGCGGATTTTATGACCCGAAACTTGGTGAACAGGGTAGAGGTGGGCTGTCCAATTTATGATGAGGATATCAAACAGGAACTTTTAGATACCTTCGAAATTTCATGGAATGACAATGTCAAGGCACGTATACTCAATAAGGCCTGTGATAATGCGTATCGCAGAAATGATAAACCGAAGTTACGGTCACAGTTTGCCACCTATGATTATTATTTAGAAAAATTGGAATCTAATATATGACGAGCCACTGCCACGGAGCATCGCGTTTCATTGTTACCCGGCCTGCCGATAGCTCTTTTTGGCCTTGGGTACGGTGAAGTGAAACGTACTCCCTTTTCTAAGCAGGCTCTCTACCCATATGGTGCCCCCATTTTTTTCGACCATTTCCTTGCAGAGTGACAGTCCAAGTCCGGTGCCCTTTTCGTTGTTGGTGCCGTACGTCGTATGATTGGTGTTGACCGCAAATATCTTTTCAACGGTTTTCTCGTCCATACCAATGCCCGTATCGCGAATACTGACTTGCCAAAACTTGCGTTTCTCTTGGGCCGTAATGGTAACCATACCGTTTTCGGGCGTAAATTTAAGGGCATTGCTGATCAGGTTTCTGATGACAATATCGATTTGATCTCCGTCTGACCATACTAGGGTACCGGTAGAGATCTGGCTGACCAGTTTGATGGATTTGGTCTCCGCAATTTCCGATAAAAGATGCATATTGTCTTTTACCACGGAGCTTAGCGGCACCACCCTGGGTTTGGTGACCGCCCCGTTCATCTGAGTATGCCCCCAAGTCAATAGGTTGTTCAGGGTAAATGAGATATGGTCGATGTCGTGACGGAGTTTCGGAACGAATGCCATAAATTCGGTCTGGCCGATATCGCCCTCCTTAAAAAGCTTTAACAGGCCTTGAAAAGCACCAATCGGACCGCGTAGGTCGTGGCCGATGATGGAAAACAGCTTGTCTTTGGTAAGATTGATATCCCTAAGCTCTTTTTCCGAATTTTCAAGTTTTGCAGTCTTTTCCTTCAGTGCCGTGTTAAGGTTTTTTTGGATTCGTTCGCTTCGGCGGACCAGAAAAGTGACTATTATGAAAATCAAAAGAATGGCCAAGGCCGCATTGACGTAGTTTCGCTGCTGGGCCAATTGCTTCCGGTTCTCCTCGATCAAGTCTTCTTTTTGTTTTTCATGCTCCATTTTGGTCTTGAGCAGTGTCAGGCTTTTTTTGTTCTCATTGCGGGAAAGGGTGTCCGATAGGGTTTGATAGAGCTCGTGATACTCCAGCGCCATGGCAAAATCTTGTTTGTTCTTATTGATTTTGTAGAGTGTTTTAGCACATTTTTGTTTGCCTTCCTTGAATTTTAACCGATCCGAAACCTCGAATGCTTCTAGAGCGTATTGCTCCGATAGACTATCTTTCTTAAGGCCGAGATAGGCTTCCGCCATGCCATTGAGCAAATCTATTTTCCCCCGTTCGTCGTCGAGATTTTTATGTAGCATCTCGCTTTGATTGTACCAGTACATGGCCCATTCAAACTTCTTTTCCTTGAGGTAGGTCTTGCCCTTGATCTCATAGGCAAAGGCTAGCCAGTCCATAATTTCATTTTTCTCGAATACGGTGATACTGCTGTTCGCATTGTACATCGCGTAGTCTAGCTGCCCCATTTCGGCGTATAACGAAGCGATATTGCTCATGGTTTCGGCGGAGTAGATATCATTGCCGATTTCCTGATTTATCTTTTTGACCTTTTTATAGAATTCAAGGGCCTGTACATAATCTTTTTGCGAAACATAAAGGCTGGCGATGTTCTCGTTCATGATAGACAACAGTAGTTTGTTGTCATATGCCTTTGCCATTTCGATACCTTCAAGGTAGCCGATCAGGGCTTTGGCATAGTCGCCTTTGTAGCCATATTCCCCGGCAAGATTATTTTGGGCATCTAGAATGAGTGGTTCATGGTTCAGGGCCTTGGCCAGTTCGAGTGATTTTTTGTAATGGGAAATACCCTCTTTGTGCAGGCCCTTGTCGGAATAATAGTGGCCAAGGTTCAGCAAGGCCGTATTCTCCCCGAGCGTGTAGCCGGCCGAGGTACTGAGCTGCAAGGCTTCTTGCGATAGCTGAAAAAGACTGTCACTTTTATAAAATCGCATCTCTTCGGCCAAAGCGTTTACAAGGTCGATATACAGGGTGTCTTTGGTGCTGAATTTCGCCTGTGAAGTTGTTTTTTGGATTTCCGCCTTGAGGCTGTCCTTCACGTTTTGTTGGGCGTGACCGTGTATGGATATGAATAGGATGCCCCCTAAAAGAAGCCAATACTTCTTTAGAAAACGGAAAGGCGCCAAAAAGTAGGTTTTGACCGGAAGCATAGTAGGTGCGATTTAGTAATCGACTAAATTATAGCCAGATGGCCAGTCTGAACAACTTTTGTTGTGAAACGCAATTTTTTGTGTGTTTTAGCTGCGGAAGGATGTATTTCATCGGAGTTTTTAAAGACAGCGCACTGAAAAAAAGGATGTTGGGGCGCTTTTTTAAAAATCGGGGGAATAAAAAAAGTCCCATCAACGAAGATGGGACTTAAATTAACTATCCGGGTGGAAGACCGGTTTCGAACCGGCGACCTCTTGAACCACAATCAAGCGCTCTAACCAGCTGAGCTACAACCACCGTTTAAGAAGGCGCAAAGTTAAATTTTTTTGGGCTAGGTTTCAAATTAAAAGTGAGGTTATTTTTAGGGAATTTATCCGCCAAAAAAACCGATTTAGATTACTTGGTTGCTTGGTCCACCACTAAGCGTTGGTCGCGATTCGCGATTTCCCAGGCGGTATAAAAAATCAGTCTCGTCCGGTTCTCAAGCAGGTCATAATTAATTTTTTCGACGGTATCACTGGGTTTGTGGTAATCGGCATGCGTACCGTTGAAGTAAAAAATGATAGGAATATTGTTCTTGGCAAAGTTGTAGTGATCGCTGCGATAGTAAAAACGGTTCGGATCGTTCTCGTCGTTGAACGTATAGTCAAATTCGATATTGGTGTACTTTTCGTTTACCGCTTCGGAGAGTTCGTGAAGGTCGGTGCTCAGCTTATCCGAACCTATAAGGTAAAGGTAATTGCGTTCACCTTTGTATTTTGGGTCAATACGACCGATCATATCGATATTTAGGTTGGCGACGGTATTTTCCAAAGGAAAGATCGGGTCGAAATCCGTATAATATCGAGAGCCCAACAAACCCTTTTCTTCCCCCGTTACGTGTAAAAAGACGATAGACCTTTTCGGGCCTTGTCCCGCAGCTGCGGCTTCTTTGAAAGCCTCGGCGATTTCTAAAAGGGCTACTGTACCAGAACCATCATCGTCGGCCCCGTTATTGATCTGTCCGTCGGCAGTTATGCCGATATGGTCTAGATGTGACGAGATGACTACATATTCATCCGGTTTCTCCGAACCTTGAATTACGGCAACGACGTTTTCGGAATCTACTTCCTCATTTTCGCTTTTAATGGCAATGTTCAAGTTTACCGGTAAGACCTTGGGCGTATTGTTCTTTGTGATATCCGCTAGCATCGCTTTGGCAAGCTTGGCATCGATAAAGAAATTGGCAAAACCGGCCTCTTCGTCATCGGCGAGTTGCATGCGTCCGCTATCGTTATTTTTCATATAATCGAAGCGGCTCTTAAAACGGCCATAGTTGCTCTCGTCAAAATAGAAGACGGCCGACGCCCCTTTGCTGGAAGCCAATTCCATGCGCTTGCCAATGGATTCGGACATATTGCTCCATATCGATTTTTCGTCCGAGCCCGATAGTGTATACGAACCATCCTTATTTTGCGGTTCGCCCGCCTTGATCAAGATTACTTTTCCATCGACATCCAGTCCCTTGTAATCCGAATAATCGCCTTCTTCGATTCCATATCCTACATATATGATGTTATCGTAGGTTCCGCTCGCTTTCGAGAACGTCAAAAGACCTTCACCTAGAGGATACTCCTTTCCGTTTACCGTCACCGAACCGGTGGGCAATTGACTGACTTCTAGAGGGACTTTTTGAAAATAGCCCCCGTCTTTTTGTGCGGCGGGAATCCCCAACGCCTCATATTCCGCTTTTAGGTATTCCACCGCCTTTTTCTGGCCGGGCTCGCCAGTTTCCCGACCCTCGAACTCATCGGATGCATAGGTGTACAAGTGTTCTTTCAACTCCGCCTCCGTTATAGTTTTGGCAAAGGTCGTGGGGTTGGCGGCTTCTGCCGAGCTAGGCGTTTCGGAAGGTCCGGATACAGCAGGTTGTGAAGAATTGCAGGCCATAGCCAGGCCAAGTGCCAAAAATGCGATGTTTTTCATGTTCTTTCGTTTAGAATAGTGGGCAAAAATAGGAAAAACTATAGGAACAATTTGTGCGGGGCGGTCAACTTTTGAAATTTGCAGACCCGCGCATATCGCTTGCGGTGTCGCGTATTATTCAGTTCAGGTGCGGTCGCTTTTATGGGAATGAACGATGTGTCTTCAACGACCGATGTGTCTTCGACCATATGGGCACCGCTGCGCTACTGATGGTTGTACTTAGAGGGTACTGTCCCCTTTAATTTGCGAAACTGCCGATTAAAGTTCGAAATGGAAGAAAAGCCCGAGCTTTCGGAGATATCCAGTATAGACCTATTCTTTTTATCCTTTAGCAATAATTGACAGGCGTGTTCTATTCGCAATTCGATCAAGAACTGAAAGTAGGTCTTGTTCGTACGTTGCTTGAAAAACCGACAGAAAGCGTTCGGGGTCATGTGTACAAGGCCCGAGGCTTTTTCCAAGGTAATGTCCTCCTGAAAATTTTTGATCGTGTAGTCAAAAATCGTTCGCATACGCTGCCCCTCTCTGGTGCCGATTTCTTTAGGATACAAAAACTGGGTCAGGGCTTGCTTCTTGGCGGAGCCCAGTATTTTCAATATTTGCAGCAGACCTATAAAACGCTCCAGTTTTTCGGATGCTAGAGTTTGCAGCATCAGTTCCCTGACCGGCTTTCGATGCGAGACCAAACGAAAACCTACCCTGGCCATTTTAAAGAAGGATTGTACCCGCACCAGGTCCGGCAGTTCAAAAAACCCTTCCCCGAAGGTTTCTTTGGTAAAGAACAAGGTGATCATGTGTACGCCATCTTCAGTTGGCTCGTTGCTGAAAAGATGTGGACTGTTGGCCGCGATAGCAAAAAAGTCCCCGGCTTCGAAGGGATGCACACTGTCACCAACGATCAATTTGCCTTTGCCCCGCACGATAAGACTCAGTTGCAGCTCTTTATGTTGGTGCAGTTGGCCGTAGAATTGGGCGCCACGATCTTCTTGAACAATCAAGTTTTCGTGTAAGGGCTTCGGAATCTGAAAGGGAAAAACCTTCATTTTTAAGGGCGGGTAATGTGTTGATTGAGCAGATATAAATCCAAATATATTCAAAAGGGCTCATATTTGGGTAAGATAGTCTTAAATGTGGATAAAATCCGATAACTGATCGGAAATAATCTTGTTTAATTTTGGCAATAACTTTAAAACCCAGCAGCATGCAATTTGAATGGAAAGGGGTAATGCCCGCAGTAACGACAAAATTCACCGACAACGATACTTTAGATTTAAAAATGTTCGGTAAGAATATTAACGCCCAGATCGAGGCCTGTGTCCACGGGCTTGTTTTAGGCGGATCTCTTGGGGAGGCCAGCACCCTGACCTCGGACGAAAAAGTAACTTTGATCAAAGAAACCGTCAACTTGGCGGATAAAAAGATACCGGTCGTCATGACCATCGCAGAGCAGGCGACGAAAGTGGCTATCGAAGAGGTACAAAAAGCTCAAAAAAGCGGGGCCGATGCCCTGATGGTAC
>JBATUY010000295.1:0-4037 GCA_049671465.1 Pricia sp.
GTATGGTGGTGCTGATTTCCAAGAAACTCCAGGCCGGCCACAAATAACGAAGGGCGAGAAACGATAGGGCGGCACCGATCAGCGTATCTAAAATTCTAAATTGGATCACGGTCAGTACATCGGGCCGAATAATGGCATAGATAAAAACTACGCTTAAGGTTATAAATGTCGCCGAGGCCTTGTAATTTTTCTGTAGCATCGAGAAGGCAATGACCAGGGAGGCAATGCCCAATCCGCCGTAGACATACGGATCCTCAATGAGAAAAACCAATACCGATGCGATGGCCCCGCCGATAAGCGTACCGATAATACGGTCTTTGGCGCGGGTTTTGGTGAGTCCGTAACTCGGGCGCATGATGACGATGATGGTCAGCAATATCCAATACGGGTTTTGAAAATCGAGAAGCACACCAAGCGCGTACCCGACCATAACGGTCACTGCCAAGCGCAGGGCATGCTTAAAGATTGTAGACTTAAAACTGAGGCTGCGCAGCAAAAGTTTGGGGTCATAATCTTGATCGACAATAAACCGTTTCGAAACCGCTTTATCTATAAAATCAATGGTTTCGATCTTAGGGTCGCCCAATAACCATTTTATACGCTTGAGCTTTTCGAATTGCTTTTCTTGGTATTCGTACAGATTCTGAAGTATCAGGTATTCGCGATAATCGGTATCGGGATTGTTCTCGTTAAATGTACCAATGTGACTCCCCACCTTTTCAAAGCAAGCCGTAAGCTTTTCGTTGGATGGATATTTATCTACATCGCCCCCTACTTCGGCAATGATGCTCAATTGTCGCGCGATTTCAAGGATCAGGTCCTGAAAACTCTCGATATACTCCGGATGTTCCCTGAGCAGGTCATCCATGCGCTCATAGGGCACGGGGTTGGCCATCGCCGTCTCCAAAATTTCTATAAGTTCTACAAATACCAATAAGCGTTTGCCCTGATAGTTCGATTTTCCGGAGCGGGTGCGGGATTCGATCAGAATTTCCCGGAGGGTCTGATGGGTTTCCGTCAGCTCGCTCTGTAAGGTCAACAAACGGGATTGTAACTTTTTGCGGTCCGCATTCGGCCCCACCAGTTCACCACGTGTTTCGAGATATTTGGCGGTAAGCGAAAAGGTATCGGACAATAGCTCTTCGGTCTGGGCCTTGGGATTCAAGCGATACCAAAAGCTCGACAGCAGCAAATACCAGATTCCACCCAGCCCGACCAATAGGGCATACTGGTAGATTTCAAGGGTTTCGACCGTATGGGCAAAACTCAGCACCAACGCCAATAGGCCGGAAAAACTGATCAACGAAGCTCGAAAGCCGTAGATGGCCAAAAAAGAAATCGCAAAAACGAGAATGCCCAGAACCGGCACGAGAAGCAGCGCACTAAAATTGAGATAGCCGCCGATAAAGCTGACGATCATGGCCAACAAGGCCGAAAAAAGGATACCGTATTTTTTGTGTCGATAACTACCGTTGACGTCACTGGGGGAACTCCAAAAGGCCCCGAAGCAGAGCGCCAGGCCAATTTCAAAATACCCTGACCAGATACCCAGTACGATGGGCACCGTAACCGCAATACCAATAAGAATGGATTTTGAGAAATTGGTGCTTTTCAAAAACTGCCAAAGTTTTTTTGCACTCATAAACCTACTTCATAATTCGGGTGAGCTGAAAATAGCGCTCATAATTCTTCGGTATATGGTCGATATCCAACAGCGATCCTTCTTTCATGTAGGGATATATCTCATCGTAGGTCTGAATATTGTACATGCCTACCCGTTTACTGATATGACTGCGATTTAATTCGCTGGGGGCGTTCAGACCCGCCGCGGCCACCAGTTCCAAAAAGCTTTTTATGGTCGCCTGATGAAAGTTCCTAACCCGATCTGCCTTGTCTTCGACGATAAGCCCCTTGACCAACGATTTGTTCTGGGTAGCGACACCGGTCGGGCAGGTGTTCATATTACACTGCAACGCCTGAATACAGCCCACGGCCAACATCATGGCGCGGGCACTGTTACAACCATCGGCGCCCAGGGCAATGGCACGGGCGATATGAAAACCTGTGATGATTTTTCCGGCTACGATTACCTTGATATCCTTTCGCAGTCCAAAACCTACCAACGTGTCGTGAACGAAGATCAGTCCCTCGCGGAGGGGCATCCCCATAGTGTTCGAAAATTCGATGGGCGAGGCACCGGTACCGCCCTCCCCACCGTCAACGGTGATAAAATCGGGTTGAATATCCGTATAGATCATGGCCTCGCAAAAATCCATGAACTCCTGCTTTCTCCCGAGGCAGAGTTTAAAACCGATGGGCTTACCACCGGAAAGATCCCGTAATTTTTTGATGAAGTACATAAACTGTATCGGGTCGGCAAATGCGGAATGCGATGGTGGCGAATGCACCGCGATACCAGGTTTGATGTGCCGTACCTTAGCGATTTCCTCCGTGTTTTTTATGGCCGGCAAAATACCGCCGTGCCCCGGCTTTGCCCCTTGCGATAGTTTTATTTCGATCATTTTCACCTCGGGCCGCGTGGCATTCTCGCGAAACGTATCATCGTTGAAAGTACCGTCATCGTTTCGACATCCGAAATAGCCGGTACCGATTTGCCATATCAGGTCACCGCCATGCCGCAGGTGGTATTCGCTAATACCCCCTTCACCGGTATTATGGGCAAAATTCCCCATTTGGGCACCTTTGTTCATCGCCAAAATAGCGCGGTCGCTCAACGAACCGAAACTCATGGCCGAAATGTTCAAAAGACTTGAAGAATAGGGCTGCAAACAGTCTTTGCCCCCGATTTTCAGCCGCGGAAACTCCCCTATTTCCATAGGATTGTTCTTGGCGTACATCGAATGCTCCATCCACTCATACCCGGAATGATACACATCCATCTGCGTACCGAAAGGCTCGGTATCGGTAAGCCCTTTGGCACGACGATATACCAAAGAACGTAAAATCCGGTTCAGCGGACGGCCCTCGGTATCGGTCTCCACAAAATATTGTTGAATTTCAGGACGTATGGATTCAAGCATATATCGGAACCTTCCGAGCAGCGGAAAATTCCTACGGATAGCATGTTGTTTCTGGACCATGTCGAAAATGCCCATCACCACTAGGGGCCCAACGATGAAAAAGGCCCACAATATAGGAAGCCATATCGTAGCTACCCCAATGATAATGGCTATCGAAAGGATAGCGATCAATATAAAATATTCACGAACTTTCATAACCTGGTCATTTTTTTGGAAACGTAGCATGTAAGGTGCCGCAAAGATAATAATAGGTTGGCTATATTGCGGTACTTCCAATAATTTAATGATATTCTAAGAATATATCAGCAACGACCGCCATTGTTTAGGTTTTGGCGGGCCATTATCCTCTTAAATCCAATTGCCGCCCGTATTCCGTAAGAAATGCATTATGCCCTATCGAGACTCCCCGGTAAAGGCAGCCTAAAAGTTCACCCCGCCAAACCTCCGCTTCACTCCCCGATTTGGTCGCTTCACCTGAAATGCACCGGTTTCAGGGGTGGTACCCCCGTATATTTGTATCAGGAAAAGAAGCAAAGTATAACCACATAAAAATATAATCATGAAAAATACAACAACTGTTTTAGGTATTGCAATTATAGGAACGATGATGATGTCTTTCAACGCAAGCCCCCAATGTGAGAATCATTGCGAACCCCTGCCGATAGATGATATAACGTACATCGAAACTACAGAGGAAGTGGAATTGGATTTTGATACGGCGCAATATCTGCCGGAGGGCTTTAATGCTTACAAAGGTATGGGAGCAGACCTATCGGATATCACATTTATCGAAGAGGATAAAGAGGTCGACCTCGGATTCGACAGCGCTAAGTATCTTCCTATAGGTTTTGATGCCTACGAGGGTATGGCATTGGATCTCGACACCATCGAATACATTGAAGAAGAAGAAGATGTACAACTCGATTTTGACGTCCAGAATTATCTTCCCTCCAATTTCGACGCCTCTACGAAGTAAAACTAAAATCGGTATTGAAT
>JBATUY010000296.1:0-23793 GCA_049671465.1 Pricia sp.
GGGTAAGTTGTTCGCGAGATTGGCCTTTGAGATACTCCATACTTAAAGTTCGGAAGTATATATCAAAAACAGAAATGTAAATCTAAAAATCGAAGAAGTTTTGAGACAGTCTGACGGTCCCGCATAATCGAAAGAGGAACTGGTTTCCGCGTTGCCGTAACCGGCCATACATGCGTTTACCCATTGCAGGTAATGTCCTTCGGGAACTCGGGGAATGGTCTCTTTCACGCTGATTTGCTCATTGAGCGAGAGCGGCAACAATCGGGGCTGGGCACCGTAGCAATCGGCCAATAATTTTCCTTTGGTTCCGATAAAAAGCACGCCACCGTCCCAATTTCCGAAGGCTTCATCATCGCCGAGCTCGTCGGGGCGTGCCGGGCGTAGTCCGCCGTCCATCCAACTGACATCGATACTGCCCGTACCATCCGTTTTTGGATATTTTAGATAAATGGTACTGGAATTCGGAAAGCTTTTCGGGTAGTCGGCCGTCTCGAACTTCCCTTTAAAGGCATCCGAAATACTACACTCTACGGTCGTGGGATATAAAATGGGTAGAATGCGGTACACGGGATCCATGATATGACAAGCCATATCGCCGAGCGCTCCCGTTCCGAAATCGGACCAGCCACGCCAGTCAAAAGGCAGATAGGCGTCGTTGTAGTCCCTCGCCTCGGCGGTTCCCAGCCATAAGTCCCAATTTAAACCTTTCGGTATTTTATCTTTTTTTGTAGGGGTTTGAAGGGCTTGCGGCCAGATGGCACGGTTCGTCCAGCATTGCACGCTTTCCACTTCCCCGATCAATCCGGCGTCGTATATTTCCTTCATTTTGCGCACGCCGTCTCCCGATCCGCCCTGATTGCCCATTTGGGTCACGACCTTGAACTTTTTAGCGGCTTCGGTCAGCATTCGGGCTTCCCAAATATCGTGGGTTAGGGGCTTTTGCACGTAGACGTGTTTCCCCATTTCCATGGCCTTGTAGGCCGCAGGGGCGTGATTATGGTCGGGTGTAGAAACGGAGACCGCGTCGATGTTGTTCTTTTCCTTATCCAGCATTTCCCGAAAATCATGGTAATAATTGGCTTTTGGGTACGCCTCCCTTGCCCCGACGGCCTGACGGTCATCAACATCGCAAAGGGACACGATGTTCACGTTCGGACTTTCGGCAAAAGAAGACAGGTCGCTTTGCCCCTTGCCGCCGACCCCTATACCGGCAATATTCAGGGTATCGCTAGGGGGCACAAAACCGGGTCCGCCAAGCACATGTCTGGGTACGATTATAAATCCGGCGGCGGCAAGTCCCGAATGTTTTACAAAGTTTCTACGCGATTTGCTCGCCCTTGAATTTTTTTTCTTTTTTGACATAGTGCTATTTGGTTTTTGAAACGCTGAGGTAGGGCACAAGTTAACAGAATAATTTTAAAACCACCAATTAAAAATAGCGGCCGCTGGCACGGCTGCACGGGATTATATCGTTCAAAAGGGCATTATAAGATTCCGTAATACGCCGATACGTTATAATAATGTTACTGTTTATGGTCAAACGCCCTGAAAGCCTTATATTTGTAGACTATTTGCACAATACCTAACGAACTATGATTCAAGTATCTGAAACAGCAAAAAAAAGGGTGGTCAATCTGATGACCGAAGAGGGTTACGATGCCGCTAAGGACTATGTGCGCGTCGGCGTGAAGAGCGGTGGATGCAGTGGCCTGTCCTACGAACTGAAATTCGATGATAAAATCGATGAGACCGATAAAGTTTTCGAGGACAACAACGTGCGCATTCTTGTGGACAAGAAAAGTTTTTTATACCTGGTAGGCACCGTTCTGGAATATTCAGGGGGGCTCAATGGAAAGGGTTTTGTGTTCAACAACCCGAATGCGCAGCGCACCTGCGGGTGTGGGGAAAGCTTTTCCCTATAAATTGTATTTTGAAGATGTGATATTCTTCGAACGGATTAAAAGAAAAAATATGGCATATACAGAAGAAGAACTGAAGAAAGAACTGGAAACCAAGGAATATGAGTATGGTTTCTACACGGATATCGAGTCGGACACGTTCCCTCCCGGTCTGAACGAAGAGGTCGTAATCGCCATTTCCAAAAAGAAAGAGGAGCCCGAGTGGATGACCTTATGGCGTCTGGAAGCCTTCAAATACTGGAAGGAAATGACGGAGCCCGACTGGGCGAACGTACAATATACGAAACCTGATCTGCAGGCGATTTCGTACTACTCAGCCCCTAACAGTAAGCCCAAATACGACAGTTTAGACGAGGTTGACCCAGAATTACTGGAAACCTTTAAAAAATTGGGTATTTCGGTCGATGAGCAAAAGAAACTTGCAGGGGTAGCCGTTGATATCGTGATGGATTCCGTTTCCGTGGCGACTACTTTCAAAAAGACCTTGGCCGAAAAGGGCATTATTTTCTGTTCTATCTCCGAAGCGATCAAAGAACATCCGGAATTGGTCAAAAAATACATGGGTTCGGTGGTTCCCAAAAGGGACAATTATTTTGCCGCCCTGAATTCCGCCGTATTTTCCGATGGTAGCTTTTGCTACATTCCAAAAGGCGTACGATGTCCGATGGAATTATCCACCTATTTCCGAATCAATCAAGCGGGTACGGGTCAGTTCGAAAGAACCTTGGTCATTGCCGAGCCAGGTAGCTATGTGAGTTATTTGGAAGGATGTACCGCGCCATCCCGTGACGAGAACCAATTGCACGCCGCAGTGGTGGAACTGGTTGCCATGGATGATGCCGAAATAAAATACTCAACGGTACAAAATTGGTATCCCGGTGATAAAGAGGGAAAAGGCGGGGTTTTCAACTTCGTGACCAAAAGGGGGATATGCGAGAAAAATGCTAAAATCTCTTGGACACAAGTTGAAACCGGATCCGCGGTAACTTGGAAGTATCCATCCTGTATATTGAAGGGGGATAATTCCATTGGGGAATTCTATTCTATCGCGGTGACCAACAATCATCAGCAGGCCGATACCGGTACGAAAATGGTGCATTTGGGCAAAAATACCCGAAGCACGATCATATCCAAAGGCATATCCGCAGGAAAATCCCAGAACAGTTATCGCGGACTCGTGCAGGTGAACAGCCGCGCCGACAATGCCAGGAACTTTTCGCAATGTGATTCCCTTTTGATGGGGAACGATTGTGGCGCACATACTTTTCCGTATATAGAGGCCAAGAACAAGACGGCGATGATCGAGCATGAGGCGACGACCAGTAAAATTGGCGAGGACCAGATTTTTTACTGTAACCAGCGCGGTATCGATACCGAAAAGGCCATTGCACTAATCGTAAACGGCTTCAGTAAAGAGGTGTTGAACAAACTGCCGATGGAATTTGCCGTTGAGGCGCAAAAATTATTGGAAATAAGTCTTGAGGGTTCTGTGGGATAGATTTGAAAAGCTCTTTTACCGTAATCCTAAGGTATTCCCTCCCGAGAAGATGATATTATTGAATCGAAATTAAGAAAATACAACATGTTAAAAATTAAGAATCTACACGCGAGTATAGACGGAAAAAAAATACTAAAAGGCATAAACCTTGAAGTGAATGCCGGAGAGGTACACGCCATTATGGGCCCGAACGGTTCCGGTAAAAGTACTTTGGCATCGGTCATTGCCGGAAAAGAAGATTTCGAAGTGACGCAAGGTACGATTGAATTCAATGGCGAAGACCTCGACGAGGCCTCACCGGAAGAACGCGCGCATAAAGGTGTTTTTCTTTCTTTTCAGTATCCCGTTGAGATTCCCGGTGTTTCGGTCACCAACTTTATGAAGACCGCCATCAACGAATCACGAAAAGCCAAAGGCTTGGAAGATATGCCCGCCAATGAGATGCTAAAACTCATCCGTGAGAAGGCAGAATTGCTCGATATTGACAGAAAATTCCTTTCTCGATCGCTGAACCAAGGTTTTTCCGGCGGTGAGAAAAAGCGGAACGAGATTTTTCAAATGGCCATGCTGGAACCTAAACTCGCCATTTTGGACGAAACCGATTCCGGACTCGATATCGATGCCCTTCGTATTGTTGCAAACGGCGTCAATAAATTACGGAGTAATGATAAGGCCACTATCGTCATCACCCACTACCAGCGGTTGTTGGAACATATCATTCCTGATTTTGTTCATGTTATCCATGACGGAAAAATTGTAAAGTCCGGTGGCAAGGAGTTAGCCCATGAGCTAGAGGATAAAGGCTACGATTGGTTGAAACAGGAGACTGCCGTTTAGAAAAGGCTAGCAATAGTAGACGCAGTAGGCAGTTCGTTTTCTGTACGTTTCAAAATTGATTAAGATTCCCATCATATTGCATCCTGAACGGAGCAGAATTGGGAAAACGAATAAAACTATTTTTTGATGGATTTAAAAGACAAATTAATATCATCTTTCATGGCGTTCGAGAACAATGTCGATGTCGAGCACCCGGTACACGACGTTCGTACAGCCGCCATGAAGAATTTCGAGACCAAAGGCTTTCCCTCTAAAAAAGAGGAAGCCTGGAAGTATACCTCCCTGAACAGTCTTCAAAAGGTAGATTTCAGTATTTTTCCGAGGGAAGGGAATTCGTTGGAATACAAAGACGTCAAAAAATATTTCCTTCACGAAATCGACTCTTATAAAATTGTATTCGTCGATGGTATATATAGTTCTTATCTATCCGAAACGACGCATGATGGGGTAGATATTTGTTTGATGAGCTCCGCCTTGACCAAACCGATGTACAAACAGGTCATTGATGTATATTTCAACAAAATCGCATCCATAGACGATTCGTTGACCAGCCTGAACACGGCTTTTAGTAGGGAGGGCGCCTATATTTACATCCCTAAAAATAAGATGCCCAAAAAACCGGTCGAAATCGTGCATTTCGCTACCGGAAACGAGGCTTCCTTAATGTTGCAGCCCCGGAATCTGATCGTAGTCGAGGAAAATGCGGAGCTTCAAGTCATCGAACGGCACCAAAGTCTGACATCGAATGAGGTGCTGACCAATTCGGTCACCGAAATCTTCGCTGCAAAGAGCGCAATCGTAGACTATTATAAAATTCAGAACGATAGCGGAAGCGCTAATCTGATCGATAACACGTTTATTGATCAGCGGGACAAAAGTGTGGTTAGTGTTCACAGTTTTAGTTTCGGCGGAAAATTGACCCGCAATAACCTCAATTTCTATCAAAATGGGGAATATATGGACTCCATTATGAAAGGGGTAACCATTTTGGGCGATAAACAGCACGTTGACCATCATACATTAGTGCACCACAAGCAACCCAATTGCGAGAGTCATCAAGATTACAAGGGTATATATGGAGAAAATTCCACTGGCGTTTTCAATGGAAAGATTATAGTAGATAAAATCGCCCAAAAAACGGATGCCTTTCAGCAGAACAACAACATCTTGATTAGTGACAAGGCTACCATCAACTCCAAACCCCAGCTAGAAATCTTCGCTGACGATGTAAAATGCTCGCATGGTTGTACCATTGGGCAACTTGACGAAGATGCACTGTTTTATTTACAGACAAGGGGTATCCCTGAAAAAGAAGCACGCGCCCTTTTGATGTATGCGTTTGCCAACAATGTATTGGCCAGTGTAAGGATACCGGAATTGAAGACACGTATCAATAAGTTAATTGCTAAGAAATTAGGGGTCAATTTGGGGTTTGACCTTTGATTGAAACCTAATTTCTACAATGTCATTTTTTAGGATTAACATCTCTAACGCTCCAAAATATGAGCGGTTCTAGGTATCTTTGTACACTATGGAAACCACAACGTTCGACGTACAAAAAATCCGAAAAGATTTCCCGATTCTTAATCGGGAGGTTAACGGAAAACCACTCGTATATTTAGACAATGCCGCCACCTCCCAGACCCCAAAACAGGTCATGGATGCCATTGTCGACTATTATTCGAACTATAATGCGAACATCCACAGGGGCGTTCACTCCCTTTCCCAAGAGGCGACAGATAAATACGAGGCGGCCCGGCATAAAATTCAACACCATTTCAATGTAGCCAAGGCCCATCAAATCATTTTCACATCGGGCACCACACATAGTATTAATATTGTCGCCAACGGATTCACGACCCTGTTGAACAAAGGAGATGAATTACTGGTTTCCGCGATGGAGCACCACTCCAACATAGTGCCGTGGCAGATGCTGGCGGACCGCACCGGGGCCATCCTCAAAGTAATCCCGATGAGCATTGAGGGCGAGTTGGTGATGGATGCGTACGATCAACTACTTACCGAAAAGACGCGATTGGTCTTTTGCAACCATATCTCGAACGCATTGGGAACCATTAATCCCATTGAAGAAATCATACAAAAAGCCCATAACGTAGGAGCAGCTGTTCTAGTTGACGGGGCACAGGCCGCACCGCACATCAAAGCCGACCTGCAAGAACTCGACGTTTATTTCTACACCGTGTCGGCCCATAAAATGTGCGGACCTACCGGTGTAGGAATGCTTTACGGCAAAGAGGAGTGGCTCAACACGCTACCGCCCTATCAAGGCGGCGGCGAAATGATTGCCGAGGTTACGTTCGAGAAAACTACCTATGCCGACCTTCCGCACAAGTTCGAGGCGGGTACGCCCAATATCTGCGGGGGCATTGCCTTTGGTGCGGCCCTAGATTATATGAACGATATCGGTTTCGAGGCGATTGCCGTATATGAGCATGGGCTGCTACAATACGCGACAGAGAAACTATTGGAAATCGAGGGACTGAAAATATACGGTACCGCCAAGAAAAAGACCTCTGTGATATCCTTTAATATTGAAGGTATTCACCCTTACGACATCGGTACCATCCTCGATAAATTGGGTATTGCCGTACGCACCGGCCACCACTGTGCCCAGCCGATTATGGATTTCTACAAAATTCCAGGTACGGTACGCGCGAGTTTTTGCTTTTATAATACCGAAGCAGAGGTCGACACATTAGTGGCAGGCGTCAAACGTGCCGCTGCCATGTTGCGATAGTTACATTATCCTATTACTATCACAAACCTTTGAAAGGGAACGCGACTTATCGTATTTTTGCACAAATATCCGCAATGGAAATCAAAGAAATACAGCAAGATATCGTTGATGAATTTTCTATGTTCGAAGATTGGATGCAACGGTACGAGTATATGATCGAATTAGGCAAATCGCTTCCCTTGATCGATGAGAAGTATAAGACCGATGACAATATCATCAAGGGCTGCCAAAGTAAAGTTTGGGTACATGCCGAATTGGAAGGGGACAAGCTAGTGTTTACGGCCGATAGCGACGCAATTATAACGAAAGGTATAATCGCAATTTTGATACGGTCATTTAGTAATCAAAGACCGCAGGATATCATCGATGCCGACACCCAATTTATAGATGAAATCGGATTGAAAGAACATTTGTCGCCCAATCGGGCCAACGGTCTGGTCAGTATGATCAAACAGCTGAAATTGTATGCGGTGGCATACCAAACACAATTGAATTAAGGCGCAAGTTCAGTTAATTGGTCATTACTTAAAGACCGCTGCGAAGAGTATTTGTATGCCGCCCAATATGGACACTTAAAGAACCCATATAAGGGATTTAACGAACAAATTTTTGAATCATGAGCGAAGAAACAACAGTAGACACACAAGAACTCGGTGAGAAAATCGTCACCGTGCTCAAAACCATATACGACCCCGAAATTCCCGTTGATATCTATGAACTGGGATTGATTTACGACGTGTTCGTAAACGAGGACAATGAGGTCAAAATTTTGATGACGTTAACTTCACCCAACTGTCCCGTGGCCGAATCTCTGCCGGCCGAAGTCGAAGAGCGGGTAAAATCGTTGGACATGGTGAAAGATGCAGAGGTAGAAATTACCTTCGATCCGCCCTGGAGCCAAGACCTGATGAGCGAGGAAGCCAAGTTAGAGCTGGGCATGTTGTAATGATTTTCAAACAAACTCAAATGTCACAAGCCTCGGAACCTATATTAAATAGAGTCGCCCAAAGTAAAATTGTCACCTTCAATCTTGAGGACTATTATCCAAAGGGTGCTAGAATTGCCTTGGATATAAGGGATTGGCTCTACGAAGGACTCATTCTCAGGGAAAAAGAGTTCAGGGCGGCATTGGCCGAACATGATTGGACACAGTATCAAGATGCCTATATCGCCTTGCACTGTTCTTCGGATGCTATAATACCCGGTTGGGCTTACATGCTCATCACAACGAAATTGGAACCTTATGCTGCAAAAATCCTACAAGGCGACCTCGAACAGCTTGAGACTTCACTGTATCAATCCGTTATCGAAGCACTGGATGTATCCGAATTCAAAGACCGTTGGGTAATAATAAAAGGATGCACAAATAAACCGGTACCGGCAAATGCCTATTTATTGATAACCCAAAGGCTTCAACCGGTGGTAAAGTCCCTTATGTACGGTGAAGCCTGCTCTTCCGTGCCTCTTTTCAAGAAAAAATAACCGTTGATAAGTAAGGTTTAACTCTTTATAAAACCCCAAAAATTGTTGAAAAGAGTGTTGGTTTATTGTTAACAATTCTTACTTTTGCCGTTAATTTTGACACTAATTAACCCTGTTTGTTATGAAAAAGTTTTTATTGGCTTCTTTGGCGATTCTTACATTCGGTGTAGGCGCAGCCCAGACCATAGATGAACTAAAAGCCGAAAAAGCCGCCAAAAATGATTCCATCGCTGCTATACAAAGTAGAGTAGATGCGCTTCAAAACCAAATTGATACCTTCCCAGGGTGGAAGATTGGGGCATTCGGTACCCTTGGCGCCAACCTTTCCAATTTCAACAATTGGTACTCGCAGGGCGTGCCCAATAACTCATCGGGCAATATCGGCGTTACCGTAAATGCGTACGCCAACCTAGATCGTGATACGTTCTTCTGGAAGAATTCGGTTAATGCCAACCTGCAATGGGTGAAACTGGACAATAAAGACGTCGAGACCGACAGTGGAGACTTTGAAGGTACGACCGACGTATTTACCATATCGTCACTTTACGGATACAAGTTGAGCAAATCCTTTGCAATTTCAGGCTTAGGAGAATATCGGACCTCCATCATCAATAATTTCAACGATCCCGGTTACCTCGATTTAGGTGTGGGTGCCACGTGGACGCCGACAGAAAATTTAGTGATTGTGGTACATCCGTTGAACTATAACTTTGTATTTACAAGTACAGATAATATTTATGAATCATCTGCCGGAGCCAAAATCGTTGCCGACTATACCCGCAAGTTCGGAAAGCTGAACGTGAAATCCAATTTTTCTACATTCCAGAGTTATAAAAGCTCAAATTTTTCTAATTTCACTTGGATCAACTCTTTGGGCTACACGCTATGGAAGGGAATCGGACTTGGTTTCGAATTCGGTCTAAGGGGCAATCACCAAGAGTCATTGGCCAATGCCTTTGCCCAAACACCTGCCCCGACCGTTACACCTACTTTTGACAATACCGACAACGATTTACAGACTTACTGGTTGTTCGGTCTCAACTATGCCTTCTAAATAGGAAGTTCATATCACCCGGCATAGTAGTAAAATTAGAAAAGCCCTCCGGTCAGGAGGGCTTTTCATGTTAAGTAGGGTTGGTCAAGTTTGTTTACACAGTCAATATAATCAAACCTTAAGTCAAGCGCGCTGCACTGGGGCATTACACGCATCCTATCTCTCGATAGGCAATTTTCAAATACAGAACGAATGTAGGTTAGTATTCGACGAACGGTAAACTTTTGTTGTGAACTGGCCCAAAATTGTGGTATAACACGTTAAAACGATGGTGTCATTATCCATAATAAGTTGACACGCTAACCCATAAAAAAACCCTCCGTTATCGAGAGGGTCGTTTATCACAGTAGGTGTTAGGTCAAGTTAGTTTGGTATGTTCTTTTTAGCTTTTGGGGAAAAGGCTTTGTGATTAACTACACAACAAATATAGGCACTCATTTCAGCCGAAATAAATTATTGTTGTGAACCCGTCTAAACCTGTTGTGAAAGCCAAACATTTATACATGGGTACCAATAACACATCAAATGGTTCCATTTATACATCTTTTGTACGGCAACGAACCGCATACCATTATATTTGAGTAATTTAGGACTCCGTTTTTAGTAAACAAACCCAAATATGTAATTAAAAGTATACCCAAATGTTAGAAGCCGTAATAGTTGACGATGAATTGAAGGCGCTGCAAAGCCTAACTTGGGAACTTACTAACTTTAGCGATGAAATCAAGGTCGTCGCCTCTTTTACCGATCCTCTCGAAGCTTTGGAACATTTGGAAAAAAACACGCCGGACTGCCTTTTTCTGGATATCGAGATGCCTACTATGGACGGGTTTCAGTTCATTCAAAAACTGACCAACAAAAACTTTCCCGTGGTCATTACCACAGCGTATAACCAGTACGCCATCAAGGCCTTGAAGAACGAGGCCATCGATTATCTGCTAAAACCTATCGATTCCGATGACCTCAAGGATACCATTGCAAAAATCAGAAAGTTTAACGCCAAAAACTTTACGGCCGAGCGATTAGAGAAGATCTTATTGAATTTCAATGCCAGCAATAAGCACAAGAAAATCACGTTCAATACCGACGGTAAACTGGTTTTTCTAGATAGTGAGGATATTCTGTATGCCGAGTCCGACGGAAATTATACGACCGTATTCTTGTCCGACGGACACAAAATGGTGCTTACCAAGAAGTTGAAAGAGGTGAATGCCCTGTTGCCGGAAGATTCCTTCTTTAGGATACACAACTCTTATATCATCAATCTCAACAAAATAAAGGAATTTTTAAAGACCGATGGATATGTGGTGCTACAATCCAACCATAAAATTCCCGTTTCCAGACAAAAGAAGTCAGGGTTTCTAGATATGTTGTAGACCTTAATGAACAGGTACTCCACATACAGCGCGGCCATCCGTGGTACTTCGACTTCGACTCCTTTTTTGGCGCCTGTCTATGTTGTAATGCTATGCTTATTTTTCCTTACAGGAACAACTGCGCAATCAGGAATCGAAAGCCAGTCGGGTTCTCAAATTCAGGGAGATTCGCGAACCCAAGAAGACTCGCAAACCCAGCCGGATTCAGAAATCCAATTGAGTTCGGAAATCCAATCAGAACCCCAAACCCAGTCGGGTCGAGAAGTCCAATCTGATTCTGAAATCCGATCAATTTCCGATACCTTTCAAATTACGGTCGACAGTCTGATTATAGCGGCACCTAAAACCTTTGGCGAGATACACGAAGCTATGCAAGAAAATCGCAGTGACACTGTGCTCATGCGATATTTCGCAAATATTTCCGAAGAGAAAAACTATGCGGCAGGGCAAGGATACGCTTTGAACGAACTGGGCAGGGCCTATCGTAACACTTCACAATATGATGCAGCCATAGACTTACATCTAGAGGCCTTAGCCGTTAGCGAAAAGGCCGATAACCTTGACATGAGAGTGTATAGCCTGAATAACCTGGGCGTGGTGTATCGTAGGATTTTTTCCATTAGAACGGCGATGGATTATAATCAGGAAGCGCTTGAACTGGCCGAAACGGTTGAAAATCCATCCGTTAGTCTGAAAAGGAGTATTAATGTGTCGATCAATTCCATTGGCAACCTCTATTTGATGCTTAACCAGTACGATGAGGCTATCGTATATTTCGAAAGGTCGGTAGAGCTCGAAAGCGAACTGGGCAACACCCTTGGCCTTGCGGTCAACTACCAGAACATCGGAAAGTGTTATGAAGAAAAGGGTAACTTAAATCAGGCCCTTGAAAAGTACCTCGCCTCACTGGACTACAACGAACAGATCGACAATGATATGGGTCGTGTCATCTGTAAGACCAGTATTGCCCAGATCTACTTGAAACAGAATCGCTCAAAAGAAGCGTTACGTTTGCTAGAGCCCGTGTTGCCATTGGCCCAAAAATTAGGGGACGGTTTTCTAATCGCTCCCGTATATATTGTTATGGGATGGGCGCAGATGGAGATGGGCGCATATTCCAATGCCGAGAACAATTTAGTGCAAGGTTCCGATTTGGCCCAAAGATATAAGCTGAGCGATAGATTTTCGCAAGCCAATCACTTGATGTCAAAGTTGTTCGCGAAAACAGGTGATTACAAAAAAGCTTTGGAGGTAAAGCTTGAGGCTGTAGCCATTGATGAAAAGATGTTCAACGAAGGTACCGTTCGGTATGTTAATGATATTTTGTTTCGGTACAATTCGGATAAGACCATGAACGACGTTCAATTATTGGCACAAGAGAACGAAATGTACCAAATGGAGCTGCGTACGACCCGTACGACCTTGTTGATCAGTGGTATTGCTTTGGCATTGCTGGCCGGTATATTCTACATTTTATACCGGCAGTATCAGCTGAAAAATGAGAAAAAGGTATTGACCTTGGAACAAAGCATGCTCCGCAGCCAGATGAATCCCCACTTTTTGTTCAATTCGCTGAATTCCATCAAATTATATATCATTAATAACGAGCAGAAAAATGCCGTACATTATTTGAACAAATTCTCGAAATTGGTGCGGAAGATATTGGAGTCGTCATCCATCCGGGAAATTCCGCTTGCCGAAGAGCTGGAAACGGTGGAACTATATATGACCATTGAGAACATTCGTTTTTCCGATGAAATAAATTTTAATATTCATATCGATGAACAGATCGACACCCATACCATACGTGTTCCATCTTTAATTTTACAGCCGTTTCTAGAAAACGCCCTTTGGCACGGCCTATCGAGTAAAGAAGGCGCGAAAAATATCACGATAGCGGTAACGAAAGCCAAAAAGGAATACATTAATATCGCCATAACCGACAATGGTATCGGCAGGGCGGCCGCTGAAGAAATCAAGCACAACAAAGTGCTCAAACGCAAATCGGTAGGTATAGATATCACCAAGGAACGTCTGGCAAATTTTGCCAAAGACTATCAAAACTCCTTCTATCTTGAGATTGTCGATCTTTTTAATGAAGATGGAACCGCTGGTGGAACCAAGGTGATACTGCACCTTCCTACCGTTTAAAACCGTTTGGTATAAATATTTATGTTCAAGTCTATCGCCTAGCGTCCGCCCTGCTACATGTATATCTATTCAGCGTTTGACCGGCTCAAGTTTTATCGGTGTTCGGCTGCGACCTGTTCGAGTTCTTTGTACCATCCCTTTCCAAATTTTCGGATCAGGGCGTCCTTAACGAATTTATATACAGGTACTTTGAGCTCCTCCCCGAGGGCGCAGGCGGGGTCGCAAATTTGCCATTTATGATAATTTACGGCCGTCAGCTCGGTATATTCGCGTACCCGAACGGGATAAAGATGGCAAGAGACCGGTTTTTTCCACGTGATGGCGCCCTGATTGTAAGCCTCTTCGATACCGCATTTCGCCGTTCCGTTCTCGCTGAAGGTCACGTAGGCACATTCGCTGTTGTTGACCAAGGGCGTTTCCCATTCCCCGTCATCCCCTTTAACGAAGGCTCCTTGGTCTTCGATGGCGGCAATGCCTTCCGGTCGTAAAAACGGTTTTACTTTAGCGTAGATATCTACCAGAACCTCGGTCTCACTATCTTCTACAGGGGCACCGGCATTGCCATCGACGCAGCACGCGCCTTTGCATGCAGACAGGTTGCAGACGAAATCTTTCTCGATGATTTCTTCGGATACTATAGTTTTTCCTAGTTGGAACATGGTTTTTCTATTGCGCATGCAAAAGTACGTTTTAGAAGAATGGCTAGCGTAGTCTGTGGGTAGATATTTACTCGTAAACAACAATAATCCCCTTTATAAACAGTAATTTTGCACGCATTTTCCAAGCGCTGAAAATAGGATGCCTGGGGATTTAATTTTTCAACGTATGGACCTTAAATTTAATTTCGACTTTCGGGAAATCGCTACGGCCACAATGGTGCTTTTTGCCGTCATCGATATTTTGGGAAGTATTCCCATTATAATAGGCTTGCGTCAAAAGGTAGGCCATATTCAATCGGAAAAAGCCTCGATAGTTTCTGCCGCAATCATGGTGGCCTTTTTGTTCGTAGGTGAAGAAATCTTGAAGCTGATCGGTATCGATGTATACTCCTTTGCCGTGGCTGGTGCCTTTGTTATCTTTTTTCTGGCCATTGAAATGATATTGGGAATTTCGCTCTATAAAGAGGAGGAGGCAGAAAGCGCTTCCATCGTACCGATTGCCTTTCCGCTGATAGCCGGTGCGGGAACCCTGACCGCTATTCTTTCTTTACGTGCGGAATATCATGTTGAAAATATAATTGTGGCCATAATAGTAAACACTATCTTTGTGTATCTGGTATTGAAAACCTCGAAACGCATTGAAAAGGTACTGGGCAAAAACGGCCTCAGTGTTATCCGGAAGGTTTTTGGGGTCATTCTGCTGGCCATAGCGGTGAAGTTGTTCGCCGCCAACATCAACGAACTTTTTTAGATCATGAACAAAACGCTTACCATCATTCTCATCGTTTTGGCTTTGGCGCTTGCAGCGTTTAATGTGACAAATATAGATTTCGAGGCTCCCTTCGAAGGCGATAGCGTAATCGCTTTGATTGGAATCTTGGCACCGTTATGTGCTATCGTGCTGTTATTGATTTTTAGGACCAGTAAAAAGATCCAGGAAAGGATAGACCCGAAATAAGACCCTATAAATCATCTTTGGAAGAAACGACATAAGATAGGTATAGAGACACGCTTGATGTGCTGGGCGTTGCTTATTTCTTATAAGATTCCGACATATATAGTAGTAGCCAACGCTCTAGCGGGCTTTTACCTTATCCTTTTGGTTAATTGACTGCCTCAATGGCTTCCGTATCCCCTTGTCGAATCGCCGGATTGTCTAGTTTCAAAACCTCTTGTAACATGGCATCTTCCGCACTTTTGATTTTAGCGTGTACATTGGCACCGTAGAGCTGTTCGGCCAATGCGGCCTTTATATAGGTCTTTATAGGGCGTTGGTAGTCGTAGAAGTCCATCTTCATACCTCTTTGAATTAGATAATCCACAAAAGCCTCAAAAAGAATGTCGTCTACCGTAAAATCCTCAACGAATTGCTGCTCGGTGTACTCGCTGTACTGTTTTCTATTGCCGTCTAGATGCTCGAATATAAAATAGGATAACCAACCATAACTGTCCATACTTTCTACGGCCTCCTCTTCGTTCGTACCGATCGGTACGAACACATCGGGAATGATACCGCCCCCACCATAGACCACCTTGCCCTTTGGGGTAGTAAATTTTAGGGAATCCGCCACTTTGATACTGTCCACCGAAATCATTTCGCCATTGTGATAGCGATCGGTGAACTTTTGGTAATAGTCTTGGGTTCCGTTCTTGTATGATTTTTGGATACTACGGCCCGTAGGGGTGTAATATCTTGAAACAGTCAATCGTACGGCCGATCCATCGCCCAGCTCCATTTCGCGCTGTACAAGTCCTTTTCCGAAAGAACGTCGACCGACTATGGTGCCGATATCATTGTCTTGTAAAGCTCCCGCGATAATTTCACTGGCAGAGGCCGATCGTTCGTTGATCAGTACATAAACGGGTTTGTCTTCAAAACTTCCTTTTTCAGTGGCGTACATTTTGTCGACCTTACCTCTCTTGTTTTTGGTGAAGAGTATGAGTTTGTCATCCTCCAAAAACTCATCGGCCAATTGTTCCGCAACCCCAAGATACCCACCGGGGTTATCCCTCAGGTCTAATGTCAATTTTTTGGCGCCCTGTTTGCGGAGCTTGCCCAATGCGGATTTAAACTCCCCGTACGTAGATTCGGCGAAGCGGTTTATTTTGATATATCCCATATCGTCGGTCATCATATAATAGGCTTCCACACTTTTAATGGGTACGACGTCGCGTTTCACGTTTACCGTAAACGTTTTATCGTCACTTTTGCGATAGACTTGTAATTTGACAGAACTGCCTTGACCGCCTTTAAGTTTGCCTACAATGGCTTCGTTGCCCAGATTTTTTCCGAAAAGCGTATCCTGACCGGCCATTAAAATACGGTCGCCGGCCTTAATGCCCTTAAGAAAACTAGGTCCTTTGGGAATGGTACGGATGACGGCAATGGTATCTTTGTACGAATAGAAGTTTACGCCGATACCCACAAAATCACCTTTCATATTTTCCGATACCCTTCCCATTTCGTTTTTGGGAATATAGACGGAGTGGGGATCCAATTTTTCGAGTATCTGGTTAACGGTAACATCGACGATGCTGTCGGTATCGATGTCGTCGACGTATTCGTAATCAATGTAGTCGATGAGCCTATTGAGCTTGTCTTTTTTCGAATTGGTGGTAAAGAGTTTTTCGGGTGAATCGTTAAAATGGAGCTTACCGCCTACGAAAATACCGATCGCGAGTGCGGTGGCGATGACTGTCGGCCAAATATAACTGTATTTTCGTTTCATAGGTTTGAGGGCTATTTAGGGTTGGGGCAGGGTTTCAATATCCGGCATATGCACGATTTTGACCCCGGCACGGTCCAGGAACTGTAGTCCCGAACCATCTTTATAGGCCACTTTGTATACAACACGTTTTATGCCAGACTGATGGATCAACTTGCTGCACTCGCGGCAGGGCGATAAGGTAATATACAATGTGGCGCCTTCACAAGATTGGGTCGAAGACGCTACCTTACTAATGGCGTTGGCCTCTGCGTGCAGAACATACCACTTGGTATACCCTTCTTCGTCTTCACAATCATTTTCGAATCCCGTTGGGGTTCCATTATAGCCATCGGAAATAATCATACGGTCCTTGACAATTATGGCGCCTACCTGCTTGCGCTCGCAAAAAGAGAGTTTACCCCATTCTTGCGCCATTCGCAGGTAAGCTTTATCGTACTTTTTTTGCTTGTTTTCTTTCATTCCCTTTTCAGAAGGATGACTAAGATACCACGCTTTGGGCTCGCCAGGCAATAATAAGGGGTTAATTTTACGTGAAAATCGTTGATTGGGTGGGAACTCCGTTTATAATTCGTCTTTTTACCCAGTTACGATGCGCCAAACGGAAATGTCTGTAGTAGCATGGGAAGTGTCAATACGATGACCAAAATTGAAAAAATCAATATAAACGTTCCATGCTTCAATTTGGTCGTGGATGAAAAAATCAAAGAGAGCGTCAAAACGGATAGTACTATACTAATTTGCGAAATTTCTATGCCGACCGCAAAACCTAATAAAGGAGATAGCTTATCGTCTTCCTCGGCCATCAGCATCTTAAAATAGTTGCTGAACCCGAACCCGTGTATCAGTCCGAAAAATGCGGTAGCCAATGCGTGTAGCCACAGGTTCTCGGTACTGGCACCCGATTTGACAAATAGAAGGTTGAAGATGGCGGTCATAAGTATCGTGACCGGAATCAAGAATTCTATCAATCTCACCTCGACCACTACCAACTCGTACGCGCTCAAGGCCAACGAAAGGCAATGGGCCGCCGTAAATATGGTGGCCAGCAGAACCACGTTTTTCCAGCTTTTAAACGTAAAAGGCAGGGTAAGCGCGGTCAAGAACAGCACGTGGTCGTAGGCGTTGATGTCGAGAACATGACCAAGTCCGAGTTGTATATAGAACCAGAAGTCTTGCATATTGCGGCTGTTCAGAGTCCGTGAATTCTTAAAATAATGTAATCAAAGGTAGGGTTTGAATACAAACGGTCGACTGGAACTGAGACCTATCCAATTCCCCGTTCAGATTGAATCTCTTCATAAGCGCGTTGCACTTCTTTGAATTTTTCCTCGGCCCCGCTTTTGATAGCTTCGTTTTCCGTATTGACCCGGTCGGGATGGTATTTCTTGGCCATGTTCCGATAGGCCTTCTTCACCTCATCGTTCGAGGCCGATTTATCTATTTCCAGAATTTTGTATGCGTTGTTGGCCGACTTGATGAACATGGCCTTTATACTTTCGAAATCACGCGATCCGACCCTTAGATAGCCCGCGATTTCCCGAATCTTTTCGATTTCAGGATTACTGACCGATCCATCGGCCTGCGCGATACCGAAGAGAAAGTGTAGCAATTGAAGCCGGACTTCATATCGGGTACGCTGGTTTAAAAAAGTACAGATGCGCTGGGCCGAAATTTCCCGTTTTTTGACGACCTCGTTGAAGGTCCTGAAAATGGCATTGGCCTTCTCCTTTCCATAGGTGCTGAGAAAGTACTGGCGTACATAGTCCATCTCGCGCTGGCTGACCTGTCCGTCTGCCTTGATGACAATAGAACAAAGTGACAGTAGATTCAGCTCAAAGTCGGCCGGGGATACGCTTTGCCGGGTCATATCGCTAAAAATGGATTGCGCTCCGCCGCCCTTTCGGCTTAGGTTATCGATAAAACTTCCTATTAAAAAACCTACAATCGCCCCGGGAAAACGAAAAAGATAATATCCGGCGATGGCCGCGAACCATTTGATCATACGATTAAAAAATTTGGGCAAAGATATTAAAAGTATACCGTTGACCGCGGCAGTCTTAGGTTTAAACCGTAAATCTTGCAAGCACAACTGCATTGCGGTGCCATCAACCAATTTTCGCAACGAAACGTTAAGTAATCCTATTAAACACGACTAATTCAGTATCTTTGTTGTCCAATTAAAAATTTAGAAATATGTATCCCGCAGAACTAGTAAAACCAATGAGAGACGATTTGGCCTCGGCCGGATTCGAAGAACTATATACGGCCGCAGCGGTCGAAAACGCAATCAATAAACCGGGCACTACCTTGGTGGTCGTGAATTCGGTCTGTGGCTGTGCCGCCGCCAACGCAAGGCCCGCCGCAAAATTAAGCCTGCACAATGCCAAAAAGCCCGACCATGCGGTTACAGTTTTTGCCGGTGTCGACGTAGAGGCCGTGAAAGCAGCTAGAGATTTAATGGTTCCCTTTCCCCCATCGTCGCCGAGCATTGCATTGTTCAAAGATGGAGAGCTCGTGCACATGATCGAGCGGCATCACATCGAGGGGAGACCCGCAGAATTGATCGCCGAAAACTTGACAGGTGCCTACAATGAGTTTTGTTAGGGCCTGACGAATGGCGCTTGCCATTATGATGCGTTACAATTAGATGGAATTATGCGAAGGAGGCTGTCAAATAAAGACAGCCTCTTTTTATTTGGACACCTACCCGAATTCTTGTTCTCGATTAAACCGTTTTCAAAGCTTATAATTTCTTTTTGGATATCCATTATTTAATTTTGCCAACCGCTTACCGCCTGCTGACCGTTCGTTCCTATTGTATTTTACTTTGGTCCCTGTGCGCCAAATCGTTAAGTTCACCCAGCAGATTATGAAACCTGTCGAACACCAATTTTCTTTTTCCTTTCCAGAACATTCCTAGAATCTTATTTTTGTAACATGCAGAAGATACTGGCCTATCCGCTGAGCGTGCTCTACCTTATGGCATTTAGTCTTGCTTTATTGGTGTTCCATCCTATTCAATGGGTCTGTTATAACCTATTTGGATATGAGGCCCACCGTAAAAGCGTAGCCTTGCTGAACCTGTGCCTTATGCGAAGCACCCATTTTTTAGGAACCACCTACGATTTTGAAAACAAGCAGCATATACCCACTGACCGCCCCCTGATCATTGTTCCCAACCATCAGAGCATGCACGATATTCCCCCGATAATATGGTTTATGCGCAAATGGCATCCCAAATTTGTCAGCAAGAGCGAGTTGGGCAAGGGGATACCCAGTGTATCCTACAATCTGCGGTACGGGGGTTCGGTTTTGATCGATCGTAAAGATAGCCGACAATCGTTGAGCCAGATTGCCAAATTGGGTAAATATATCGAAACCCATAACCGGAGCGCGGTCATCTTTCCGGAAGGTACCCGAAGTCTGACCGGGCATCCGAAGCCTTTCAAGACGACCGGACTTAAGATTTTGATGAGAAATGCACCATCGGCCCTGATAGTGCCCATCAGTATAGACAATTCTTGGAAAATGCTGCGTTACGGTAAGTTTCCGAACGGTATCGGAAACCATATCCGTTTCAAGGTGCATCCGCCCATCGAAATTACAGAAGATCTGGATGCTGTTATTGCATCCACCGAAAAAGCAGTAGTATCAGGAGTAACATCCTTTCGAAAAACAACAGAAATACATGAAGCGACCGATGTCTAAGATGAGCGATAGCGAGATTGTGGAACAGACCATCGCCTTTGTAAAAGAAACGCTATCGGGGGCCGAAGGCGGGCATGATTGGTTTCACATACAACGTGTTTTCAAAAATACCCTGTTTATCGCCAAAGAGGAAAAAGTCGATGTGTTGGTGGTCAGTCTTGCGGCACTTCTGCATGATATCGCCGATGCCAAGTTCAATGACGGCGACGAACATATAGGGCCCGAAATGGCGCAGCGTTTTTTAGGGGAGCTCGGGGTCAAGAAAAAAACCATTACCCATGTGGTCAAGATCATCAAAAACATGTCGTACAAAAATAGCCTAGAAAAGAAGCGGGGCCGAAAGTTCAGGTCGAAAGAACTAGAGGTCGTTCAAGATGCCGATCGGCTAGACGCCATGGGAGCCATTGGTATTGCCCGCGCTTTTAATTACGGGGGGTTTAAGAACAGGGAAATCTATAATCCTGACATTGCCCCCAACCTTCAGATGACCAAAGCGCAATATAAAAAGAGTAAGACACCGACCTTAAACCATTTCTACGAAAAACTACTACTGTTAAAAGATAAAATGAACACCGATACCGGAAAAAAACTTGCGGAGGAGCGTCATCAATATATGATGGACTATCTAAAACAGTTTTATCGGGAATGGGATCCGCTGGCCCCATTAAAATAACTGAAGCTGTCCGCTTTTAAACGGCTGATGGAGGTCGTGATTGAGGGGCGGGAAGCTCTTATCTTTAAAATAGGTGTGTCGTGCCAGTCGCACCAAATCGTGTATTTGCGTCGCGATTTTACCCTCGCCACGGTTGCGAATGCCAAATCTACTATCGTTCAAGCTACCACCATGGCATTCGGCAATTTGATGCAGCACCTTGTCCGCCCGGTCGGGAAGGGTTTTCTTGATCCAATGGGTAAAGATACCGCCTATCGCCCCGTTCAGTCGCACTATGGTAAAACCAAAAGAGCATGCTCCGTTATCGGAAACCGCTTTGGCCAAGCTCATAATTTCGTGGCTGTTGATACCGGGAATGATAGGGGCCAACATCGCGTTCACCGGAATACCGTTTTCGGATAACATCCGAATGGTCTCCAAACGTTTTTTGATGCTGGCCGTTCGGGGTTCGAGAATACGTCGCGTTTCTTCGGATAATGAGGTGACCGATACATTGACACCTATCAGTCGGTCTTTGGCCAGTTCCTTCAAAATATCAAGGTCCCGCAGGACCAGGGCATTTTTTGTAATGATGCCCACCGGATGTCTGTATTTCTGGAAAATTTTGAGACAGTCGCGGGTAATTTCGAATTTTTTCTCGGCCGGTTGGTAGCAGTCCGTGTTTCCGGATAGCACAATAGTTTTAGCTTCCCAGCGCGTACTTTTCAGTTTAGCTTCCAATAAATCGGCAGCTGCTTTCTTGACCAATATCTTTCGCTCAAAATCCAATCCCGGGCTATAGCCCCAAAATTCGTGAGTATTGCGGGCGTAGCAGTATATACAGCCATGCTCACAACCTTGATACGGGTTCATGGAATAGGCCATACCGACATCGGGACTGGTAACTTTATTGATAATGGTCTTGGGGAAAATGGGGATATACTGTGTTTTGTTCCGGTCGGCTTCCTCGCCTTCCAGACGACAGAATTCCAAAAAGTCATCCCGTATTTCATGACTGTTTTCAAGAAATCTATTGGGCGTATTCTGTTGCGCGCCCCGACCTTTAATGTAACGTTCAGAATTCAAGAATATGGATTTAATCCAAATTTATGGAATAAATCCTATTTATAAAATTTCAAAGCGTTAAAATTGAAACACAAACCTGAACATGTCCCCGGCTCTTATTTCACCGAAACCTGTATCAATTGTTTACGGCTTCCGCGTTTCGCATAAAACAATAGATGGTCGGTAGTTTTGTTGACCAATGGCCGCGAAACCATAATCGGAAGGCGTACATCTTTGTCGTCCACTAATTTTTTGTGGGATAGTTCGCCGTCGGCATCCACTTTAATGACAAACATGTTCGGGGTACGGCCATACCCTTGTTTGAACATGATCCGCTCTTTGCTCATTCTTTGCGGATTTTCGCCAGAATTGATAAAGAAATACATGTTGTCGCCATCGCCATAGGCCGAATATGAAGCATAGGAAGCGTCACCTTGTGTCACTTCCGATTTATTGATGTTTCGTGCCCAGACCATGTCACCCGAGGCATCCAATTTGGCCACTACGATATCGTTATAATGATACCGGTCGGTTATCTGAGTGCCGCCTTCGGATATGTCTTCTCCCTTGGTCTCATAATATTCCTCCGCGCTGAACAGGATATTATTATCCGGCGTAATATGTACATCCTTAAAAATAAGGTTCTTGAGTTCGGCATCGACTTCGCGGCCAAACTTGTCGAGCATAAACTGATCCGAAAACGGATTGTATTTTTTTTGCTTGATGGCGAGGGAACGGGCATCCAAATTAAAATAGACCAAGCCATTATACCGATTGTCTTTACGGTCGGCATAAAAACCGACGATTTTGAGGTCACCGCCCGACAATACGGGTTTTAACGATTCGGGAAGTCTACCGACGTCGTTGAATTCTTGGATTTGTTGACCGCTGGCATTGATTTTGACCAGCTCATACTGGAACCTTCTTTCTGCCGCGTCGAAACGCCGTTTTTTATAGAAGGCCTTACCGGTTAAGTAAAGCGTCTTTAAATCTTTGGATACTTCGATGTTTTCGAACGCATAGTTTTTCTCCGTTATTTGTGCGGTAAAATCGTAGGATAGCTGCTGCTTTAAATCTGTTCCATAGAGATACACCGTGTATTTTTCATCGCGACCTTCTCGGTGGTGCACCGTAATCGCAAAGGCCGAGCGTTGGTCGTTGAAATATACGGCCGTTGAAAATCCGTTGCCAAAATTTCGGTTGTATTTGCTAACGGCCAACGGATTAATGACTTCTTTTGAAGGAATCGAGAGCAGCACACGTTCCGTAAAATTGAAATCGTGAAGCGGGCTTTGGTGTATTGTGTACTGATATGCCCTTTGCTTTTCGCTATACACCAGTTCGAGTAGATATAGCTGTCCGTTTTTCACGAAACCGTCGACCATATGCTCCCCGGCATATTTATAATTATAGTCACGTACCAAGTTGAGGTCGGCGTCGTAAATTTCTATAAAATGACCTTTGGGTCTAAGCGGATATCCTCCGTAATAGGTGCGTACAAAAACGCTCTCGTTTTCTGCTGAAGTATCGGTGGAGAGTAAGGTAGAGTATTTGTACCTATCGGAATAATTTTCGCCAAGTTCGTAGTCTACAGGGATTTCTTGTGCAACGCATAGGGTCAATGCAGTAAAGGAAAGCAGGGCAAAAAGGCCTGTCGAGGTTTTCATAAGTAGGATTTTTTATTGAAACCGGCCATCAAGCTGCCGATTTGGGTCCGGTATCTGATGGGCAGTAAAAGCTTTAAGTCAGTCGATTATTCCCCGGGGAAATCGGCCTTTCGTTTGTTCAGAAATGCGGCGGTACCTTCCTTAAAATCGGCTGTACCGAAACAGGCTCCAAATGCATTGATCTCGGCGGCGTAACCTTCGGTATTCTTAAAACCCGCATTTACCGCTTTTATTGCAT
>JBATUY010000297.1:0-2056 GCA_049671465.1 Pricia sp.
CAAATCCATCGCTATATATCAGGTCGCCCGATTCTTCTTCCATAGAATCTCCCTCGAGCGGTTCGCCTACGGAAATCCAGTCGATTTCAACGGTGCCGGCATAGCCTCCGGTCGCATCGTCTACAAAAAATACCAGACTTGAAATTTCAGATGGATTCACAGGACATGGCGCATCCGCTGATTCACAGGGACTTCCCCCGAAACCGCCATCGTTAAAGTCATCGGCAAAGTCAAGGGTGTACACCGCAAAATCTTCCGTCAAGGTAGCATATTTGGCGGATAGATTAGTGACATATCCCGCGGCATCTTTCGCGTCGACACGTAGTACTCCAGGGCCATTGGCCTTTGCCCTAATAAAAATCCTTGGATTTTCCGTCATATCGAAAGCTACGGAATCCCCTTCAGCATGAACCTTGTATTCAAAGGCGTTGTACGCGCCCGCCGTACCGTTACCATCAATGATAAGGCTTCCGTTTTCAATACGTACATCGTACGCACTGTTCGAATCGGTAGTCAGCGTATCTTCAAATTGGTCGCTATAAATAATCTGGGCGCTAGACCAAGAGCCGAATAGAAGAGTAATAAGAAAGGCATAGTAGAATTTTTCCATAATGTGTTTTTGAAGTTAAAACTTTACTAAAAGTAATGAATTTAATTCTCTAATGCTACATATCTAGAGCTTCATCATTCGTGGGAAATGCCCTTATCGTTTGACCCATTCCCCATATCCCCCCGAGTAGTCGAAAATCGTTTTGAATCCCATAGTCTTCAATTGCTGCGCGGCACGATTGCTTCTGCCGCCCATTTGACAATAGATATAAACGGGTTCTTCTTTATCCAGATTTTTAACCTTTTGGGCAAACGAAGTACTGTCCGAGATATCAATGTTTATGGCGTCGTCTATATGTCCAGCGGCATATTCCTCTGGGGTACGAACATCTATCCATTGCACATCCTTACCAATGACCTCGGCCTTGACGGTTTCGATATCGATAGTTTGAACCTGCCCGCTGTGTTGGGGGATGCAGGAAGTCGTAAATACTATAAGCAGTAAGATGCAAAGCGTTTTCATAGTTGGCATAAACTGTATTTAAAGTCAAAAATTTAAGAATGTACTTTTTTTAGGTAATAAAGAGTACATAGCTGGATCTAAGGTTTGTATTTTAATCTAGCAAGATTTCGAGAATCTGTATGGCAGCTTCACTGATTTTCGTACCGGGACCGAAAACGGCGACAGCCCCGGCATCAAATAGAAACGGGTAGTCTTGCCTCGGGACTACGCCCCCGACAATGACCATGATATCTTCGCGACCGTATTTTTTCAGTTCGGTAATTACTGCCGGTACCAAAGTCTTATGACCTGCGGCCAAAGAGGATACCCCCAAGATATGCACGTCGTTTTCGACCGCTTGTTTGGCGACTTCCTCTGGGGTCTGGAACAGTGGCCCGATATCCACATCAAAACCAAGGTCGGCGTATCCGGTAGCGACTACTTTTGCTCCCCTGTCGTGCCCGTCTTGACCCATTTTTGCGATCATGATACGCGGTCGGCGCCCATCTTGTTCGGCAAATGCATCGGCCATTTCCCTGGCTTTCTTAAAGCTTTGGTCGTCTTTTATTTCTTTGGAATACACGCCGGTGAATGATTTTATCTGTGCCCTGTGGCGGCCGAAAGCGGTTTCAAGCGCGTCGCTGATTTCCCCTAAGGTAGCTTTCGCCCTAGCAGCTTCTACGGCCAAAGCTAATAAATTATCATTATTCGGGCCATCGTTCATCTTCTCTTTTGCCGCAAGCGATAAACGGGTTAAGGTGCGGTCAACCTCGTCGGCATTTCTTTCTTTTTTAATGATCGACAGACGCTCTAATTGTTGCCTGCGTACCTCTTGATTGTCCACTTCAAGCGTTTGTATATGGTCTTGCTCGGCCAATCGATATTTATTGACCCCTACGATTACGTCTTGAACGCTATCTATCCTTGCCTGTTTGCGCGCCGCCGCTTGCTCTATGCGCATTTTGGGAATACCGGCTTCGATGGCTTTCGTCATGCCCCCTAATT
>JBATUY010000298.1:0-5338 GCA_049671465.1 Pricia sp.
ATGCATCACCATTTTTAATGGAATCATTAATGCGGATACTCGGCATAAAGGATAGCATAAATCCTCCGACCGTATTGCTTAGCGTACCTTGTAATGCCAGACCTATGGCCAAACCTAAAACCCCTGCACCAGCCAAAATACTGGTCAACACCTTGTCAAGGTCCATTACACCCAAGGCTACGAAAAATCCGATTAAAATCACGACAACAAAAACCGTTTTGGCAATGATTTGCTGTATCGATACTTGGCCGATATGTTTCAAAAGATATTTCCGGAGCAGATTTCGAACGCCACGCGCAATAAAGTAGAAAAGAACCATGGTCAAAATGGCCAGTAAGATATTGGGCAGTTTTAGGATAATAGCATCGAGCCATCCATCCATTTTGGTCCAAAGCTTGCTTATGGCGTCTTGTACAGAAAATTTATCTTCCATTTTGGGTAGTGTTATAGGGTTGTTTTTTCTAGTTATTCTTGTGATTCGGATAAATATAGCAAAAAACTAGTGTCCCTCCTTTTGTCGCATTGATTCAATCTCTAAAAATACGGATTCAAATGCCCGTGTAGTTTTGTGGGGATATGGCTTTTAGCTCCTTTTTGACACCCTCTGAAACCGCTAGGGTATCAATAAAATCGGCGATTAATTCTTGGTCTATCTTAGCGTTGGTGCGTGTAAGTCCTTTCAAGACCTCATACGGATTCGGATACCCTTCACGCCTCAAAATCGTTTGGATGGCCTCGGCCACCACCGCCCAGTTGTTCTCAAGATCTTGTTCGAACTTCTCCCGGTTCAAGAGCAATTTCCCCAACCCTTTTAAGGTGGATTGAAAGGCGATCAGTGTATGCGCAAAAGGGACGCCGATATTGCGCAAGACGGTACTGTCGGTCAAATCGCGCTGCAGCCGTGAAACGGGAAGCTTCGCGGATAAATGTTCGAACAGGGCGTTGGCGATGCCCAAATTTCCCTCTGAATTTTCAAAGTCGATGGGATTCACTTTATGGGGCATGGCCGATGATCCCACCTCCCCTTTTTTGATCTGCTGTTTGAAATAATCCATGGATACGTAGGTCCAAAAATCCCGATTTAAATCTAGAACAATCGTATTGATTCGTTTTAACGTATCGAAGAGGGCGGCCAAGTGATCATAGTGTTCGATTTGCGTGGTCGGGAAGGAGTGGTACAGGCCCAATTTCTCCTGCACGAACTTTTGACCGAAGGCCTTCCAGTCTATATTGGGATAGGCCACTTTATGGGCATTGAAATTTCCAGTGGCACCGCCGAACTTGGCCGCTGACGGAATATCGTTCAAAAGATTGAACTGTTCTTTTAAGCGCACGGCGAAAACGGCGATTTCTTTCCCCAATCGGGTAGGGGAGGCCGGTTGTCCGTGCGTACGGGCCAGCATGGGAACGTCGGCCCAGTCGGATGCCAATTGCTCCAGTTTGCTCACCACTTCGAGATACAGCGGAACATAGACTTCGTTCATCGCCTCTTTCACCGAAAGGGGTACGGCCGTGTTGTTGATGTCTTGCGAGGTCAATCCGAAATGGATGAACTCCTTGAAATTTTCGAGTCCCAATCGATCAAAAGCGTTTTTGATGAAATATTCGACCGCCTTGACATCGTGATTGGTCGTTTTTTCAATTTCTTTGATGTCCTGGGCGTTTGCCGTGTTGAAATCCCGATAAATATCCCGTAGCGCCTCGAAGTTGGCAGCGTCGAATTCAGAAAGTTGGGGCAGGGGAATTTCGCAAAGTGCGATAAAATATTCGATTTCTACCCGTACCCGATACTTGATAAGCGCCTCTTCGGAGAAGAACGGGGCTAGGGATTCCGTTTTATTTCGATAACGCCCGTCGATGGGTGAAATGGCGTTCAAAGCGTGTAAAGACATATTTTTTATTTGGATGGCATTTTTCGGAAAAGGCAAAGATACTGGTTTTGTGAAAGTTTCAGTATTTATATTCGAGAAGGTTTAAATCGTAGATATAGACGTTCTACTCTCACTGCTTACTGCCACTCCTACTTTAACTTCGTCAGCGTCATTCTAGCACGTGCCTTATAAGCGGCACTTCCGCTGGTATAATGCTGTTCGATCACCATTTTCAGCTCCGGATGTATCCAATCGAATTTTCTGCCCAACAACAACAAACAGGTCATAGAATAGGCTTGGGCGGCTACTTTATGATTGCCGATAAGCCAATCAAAGCAGGCCGTAGTGATCCGCTCTAAATGGGTTTCGGACAGTGCCTTTTGAGTTTCGTTAGGTGTTTTTGAGAAGTAGGCCAACATCAAATACTCACAGATTTTGGCCATGGGCCGAACCGAGGAATCTAAGTGAACGTTTTTGAGATTTTCGGTAAATTCCCCTAAATACGGAAAAATATAGGATAAGTTTTCCTTGGCCGTGAATTCTAGCACCCAACAGGCGCGGTTCGAAATGGGATCGTCTATGGTAAATGCAATATTTATCAACGGCCTGACCAATTTTGGATTATCAAGGATTAGGGCCGACATTTCCGCACGTTTTTCGCGGGAATGGTTGACATAATCCAAAGCGCGGTATAATTCCTCCTGGGTCACTGGTCATTTGCAATTAAATCGGAAACGAGATTGGGAACCCCCTGCACGGCGGTTTTGGGGATGATAGTCAGATTGTCGTAATCGTATTTTGAAACGCTGGGTTCGGGGTCGATAAAGTAGATCGGTACACCCTGTTGCGCGTAGTCGACCAGCCCCGCTGCGGGATATACCTGCATCGAAGTGCCGATGATGATTACAATATCTGCCGATTGGGTGTTTATAGCTGCTTTTTCCAGCAAGGGAACGGCCTCACCGAACCAGACGATATGGGGCCGCAATTGCTGACCTTTTTCGCAGAGGTCGCCTAGGTTGATGTCCCCCTCGCAATCCAATATCGACCGCTCATCGTAGGTACTACGCATCTTTAAAAGCTCTCCATGTAGATGGATGACCTTTGAGCTGCCCGCCCTTTCGTGCAGGTCGTCAACGTTTTGGGTGATTATGGTAACTTCAAAACTATCCTCAAGTTCGGCCAGGGCAAAATGGGCCCGATTTGGGGAAACTTCCTTCAATTGCCTCCGCCTCTGGTTATAGAAGTCGAGCACCAATGCCGGATTCCTGGCAAAACCTTGTGGTGAGGCGACTTCCATCACATCATGCCCTTCCCATAATCCACCGCCATCCCGAAACGTGTTGATACCGCTTTCGGCGCTTACCCCGGCACCGGTCAAAACCGTTATTTTCTTTTTCGCCATGTTCTAGAATGAGTATAGCTATAAAAATAAATAAAGTTTCATGCATACAAAAATCTATCTACCATAGCGTTGGGACTTATGGCGTGTAGACTGATCATAGGTCTGGCGATTTTCATTTTGAACTTTCTTTGATGTTCTATTCAGGGCTTACATCATAGCCTTATACCAAGATAGTAATCGGTTCTTCTGAAAACGGGACATTCTTTCAAAAAATCATTTTTATAGTATATTCGAGGTATGGAAGACCAAAAACTCCTTGAATATCTAGAGAATTTTATATCCGAAGAACGAAAACAACGTTTTTTGGATATTCTCGAACAGCGTACCAAATATTTGACCGTGGCCATCGAGGATGTTTATCAGTTGCACAATACCAGCGCGGTCATACGAAGTTGCGAGAGCTTTGGCATTCAGGAAGCGCATGTCATGGAAGGCCGTCACGGCAACCGGTTAGACAAAGCTATTGCGATGGGTGCCCAGCAGTGGGTCGACTTACAGCGTTACGACCGCACGTCGGATTGTATAGATACCCTTAAGAAGAACGGATATAGAATCATCGCGACCACGCCGCATACTGATTCTTGCATGCTGAACGATTTTGAAATTGAAGGGAAAACAGCGCTATTTTTCGGTACCGAACGCGAAGGTCTAAGCAAAGAAGTGATGGACCGTAGCGACGGTTTTTTAAAAATACCGATGATGGGATTTACCGAGAGCTTGAACATTTCCGTTTCGGCGGCTATTCTGTTACAAGCCTTGGCCACGAAACTGCGAACGACGGACCTACCTTGGCAACTGACCGAAAACGAAAAATTGGAAAAGCGATTGGATTGGACCAAGAAATCGATTAAAAGCATTGACGACATCTTGCTTCGCTACTACAGTGCATCGAAAACTTAAGGTGAAACCTTTATAACCTCCCTTACAGTTGAAATATGATTACCTCGGCCCGCGAACCAAAGCGCAGGGGCAAAACCCGAGTACCGATTCCCTTCGAAACATAGAGCTGGCTGTATTTATTTTTGTACCATCCCTTGACGTAGCGACCGCTACCGTAGGGTGTAAAAATGGGTATTCCGAAAAACGTGATTTGGCCGCCGTGGGTATGGCCCGATAAAACCAGTTTTAATTTTTGTCCGCGTTCCGCAATCATTGCATCGACTTCATCGCGGTAGGCGGGGCAATGGTTGAGCAGCACGGTATCTGTCAACAGGTCAAGACCCTGCGAAGCTTTCTTGAAATCAGGATAGCCGCAAATATAATCATCGACGCCGACCACGTTCAAGGTACGCTCCCTTACGTTCAGCAAGTGGTTTTGGTTGACCAGAAGTTTTCCGTTATGTGTCTCGTAGGTTTCCCTAAGTTCATCAAGGTTGGTAGGGCCTTCGTAATCTACATTACCCAATATGGCCAATTTTGGAATGTCGTGATCGATCATTGATAAAAAAGCGTCCAAAGCGAGAAGGCCTTTATTAAAGTTTACGGAGTCGCCGGTAATGAACAGTACATCGGGCTTCTCGGTATTAATTCTTTTGGCGATGTCTTTATGAAACGACTTGATGGTGTTGATATGAAGGTCCGACAATTGAATGGCCTTGATTTTATCGGCCGCACCCTCTGAAATATCGAACTCTTCCCAATCGATGATGTATTTTTCGAACCAGTAGGCATCAAGAAAACCCAGGGCCGCGCTGCCCAAAAGAAACTTGATAATAAAGCTTCTTCTGCTCATCTTTGATTTTGCGACTTCGGTATCCATTTGTTGATTGTGACTTTCAGGCGAATAAAAAACTATGAACGTTTTTGTTTGATAAAGTGAAGCAGTCGGTCAAAAGCCGTACCACTTGTGCACCAAGATTCTTAAATAAAACAGAAGATCGATAATGGATCGTATAAACGTTTGAACGGGAAGAAAATTATTCCGCTACTTCTAAAAGGGCAATGTTGTGGGGATTGTCTAGAATCACTTTACCGTTGGCCACCGTGGCCACGGTATCGGAATACGTATCGCGAAGTTGAGTGCCATCACCAAAGAAGCCTTTTACCCAAAGCGATTTTTTGC
>JBATUY010000299.1:0-6913 GCA_049671465.1 Pricia sp.
CAAGGTTGATGTGCGCACCGCTTGGTCAAATCTTATGGGGAACGGGGTCAGCAACTATACTACGGCCGTCGAACTTCGTAGTGATACACTTTTCATCTCCTTATCATCTTCAGTGCTCCGTGAGGAGCTTAGCTTGGGGAAGTCAAAGCTCATCACCATGCTCAACGAAGAATTGGGTCGTGATCTGGTGCGGAAGTTGGTGCTGCGATAAGAGGTCCTACGTATTGCGATACTAAAAAACCCGTCAAATTCACCGGTGGAATAGACGCATGGCTTAAAAAGCGGGTCTGATAGTGAACTTGACAGGTCTTTGGCAATATATGGCGCTTGGGCTTAGTAAATTTCCCTACCGGCAAAGTGAAACGCTCCTTCAATGGCCGCATTTTCATCACTATCGGAACCGTGCACCGCATTTTCGGCGATGTCGGTGGCATAAAGCTTACGAATCGTACCTTCCGCGGCCTCCTCGGGGTTGGTGGCACCGATTAGGGCACGGAAATCCTCAACGGCGTTTTCCTTTTCAAGAATAGCGGAAACAATGGGCCCTCGGGTCATGAATTCAACTAGTTCGCCGTAAAACGGTCGCGCTTTGTGAACCGCATAGAACTCCTTCGCATCCCGCTCACTGAGCTGTGTATATTTTAGGGCAACAATTTTAAAACCAGCGGAAGTAATCTTCTCCAAAATGGCACCGATATGTCCGTTCTCCACGGCATCGGGCTTAATCATCGTAAACGTTCTGTGTGTAGTCATTTTCAAAAATTTGTGCAAAAGTACGCTTTATTCGGTATGCATAAAAGTTTTAAAGCCTATCTTTGCCCGCATGAATTTTGAAGACATCCTAGCGGTAAAAGAGTTGCTTTCCGTACCGCAAAAAATCGTAATCGTTCCACATAAAAATCCCGATGGTGATGCCATTGGCTCGACGCTGGCCCTTTGGCATTATTTGCAAAACAGGGGGCAAGACGCCACAGTGGTCGTACCGAACGACTATCCCAAATTTTTAAAATGGATGGCCGGCAACGACGAAATTTTGAACTTTGAAAAGCAAAATTCGCAGGCCAAGTCCGCCATCGAGGCCGCAACCTTGATATTTACTCTAGATTTCAACCATCTCGGTAGAATCGGGCAAATGGAAGACCCCCTTCGTAAGCTCACCGTACCTTTTATCATGATCGATCATCACCAAGAACCGGCGGAGTATGCCGAGATTATGTACTCTGATGTCACTATGAGCTCCACTTGTGAGATGGTCTATCATTTTATCGACTATTTGGGCGATGCCGAGGCGATTACCCCTGAAATGGCCAATTGCATCTATACGGGTATTATGACCGACACCGGTTCGTTCAAGTTTTCTTCCACAACGGCCAAGACCCATCGCGTGGCCGCCCAGCTTATAGAAAAAGGTGCGGAAAGCACCAAGATACATCATCGGGTCTTCGATACCAATACGCCCGGAAGGCTACATCTTTTAGGGGTGGCGCTCAAGAATATGGTCATTTTAAACGACTATGGCACGGCTTACATGACCTTGAGCCAAGAGGAGCTCGATACCCACGAATACCAAAAGGGCGATACCGAAGGTTTTGTGAATTATGGACTTACGCTCGAAGGTATTACCTTTGCCGTGATTTTTATTGAAAATAAGGAAGAGGGCATTATCAAGATATCCTTCCGTTCGGTCGGCGATTTCTCGGTCAACGAATTTGCTAGAAAGCATTTCGAGGGCGGCGGACACAATAATGCCGCTGGTGGAAAAAGCGATAGAAGCTTGTCCGAAACGGCTACCTATTTCGAGTCGCTTCTGGCCGATTACGGTTCTGAATTGAAAGGCTAGTGTCTTCTGCCAAATGACAACGATTATAGTTCAAATCGAAGACGATAAAAGCTCAAAAGGTAAAATGGCAAAATCCGGAGTATTGATGCTGTTATTGCTAGGCTTCCTAAGCTGCAAGGGTCCCGAACCCCGAAAACCTGTAGAAGTGAAGTCAGGCAGTTTTTTTAAGGGATCGGTGGAACGAAGCAGACAACTGCTGGCCCAAGAAGAAAAAAAGATCAAGGAGATTATTGAAAAGGATACGGCTCACGAATACGTGCATAGCGATACAGGGTCGTGGTACAAGCTCGAAATTACCAATGAGGAGGCCACCTATACCCCAAAACCCGACGATCTGGTTGTGTTGACCTATAATGTAATCGCCTTAAATAACGATACCATTTACACCAAGGAAGATATCGGCGTACTCACCTATAAAGTAGATAAACAAGAACTGTTTCCGGGATTGCGCAACAGCGTAAAGTTGTTGAAAGAAGGGGAGACGGGTACTTTTTTGTTCCCCTCGTCCTTGGCCTACGGCTATCATGGCGACAATGAAAAAATCGGGGTGAACGTACCCCTTAAATCCACGATATCCATATTAAAAATAGAAAAGCATCGAGATAGTTTACCCTAAAATCTAACATTATCAATTCCTATGATAACACGCCATATCAAAAAAGAGCCGAATTAAAAGGTCCAATCGAGCACCTCGGCCGCGCTCAAAGTCACAGCGGTGTAAAAGATAGAACGTCTATAACACCTAAAAGATAGCAACAATTACATATTAAACAATTCCTCAAATTAAAACCGATTATGAAAAAAGTGTATTTTTTAATGGTTCTCGCTATAGCCCTGACCGGCTGCAAAAGCCAATATTCTGAATTGGGCGACGGTATTTTTGCCGATATCCAGACTACGAAGGGTGACGTCATCGTCAAATTAGAGTACGAAAAGACGCCGGTTACCGTAGCCAATTTTATAACGTTGGCAGAAGGTACGAGCCCTTTTGTATCTGATAGCTTAAAGGGAAAACCGTATTATGACGGGATCATTTTTCACCGTGTAATTAAAGATTTTATGATTCAGACCGGTGACCCGACCGGAACGGGAAGGGGCAATCCCGGATATAAGTTTATGGATGAGTTCAATGACTCTCTAAAACACGATAAAAAAGGAATACTTTCCATGGCCAATTCCGGACCCGTTACCAACGGCAGCCAGTTTTTTATCACGCATAAGGCGACCCCGTTTCTAGACGGTAGGCATACCGTGTTCGGCCATGTGGTAGAAGGCATTGATATCGTTGATTCTATTGCCGCTATGGAAACAAGCAAAGAACAGATGACCAAAGACAAGCCGTTGGTCGACGTTACTATGAACAAAGTTTCCATTGTTCGCAATGGAAAGGCAGCCAAAAAATTTGATGCGGTTCAGGTATTTTCCGATTATTTTAAGGAAGAGGAAGAGCGCATTGCCGCCTTCGAGAAAATGAAAAGTGATTTTGTAGACACGATGGCCAAGCAAAAGGAGGAAGCCGAGGAATTGCCATCGGGATTGAAAGTTTTGAAGTTGGAAGAGGGTGAAGGTGAAAAACCTACTATAGGTCAAAAGGTCAATGTGTATTACGCCGGGTACCTAGAAGACGGTACGTTGTTCGACAGTAATTATGAAGAAGTGGCCAAAAAGTACAACAAGTTCGACGACCGCAGAAAGCAGGGCGGAGGCTACCAGCCTATTCCCATGGACTACAGTCCCGATGCACAGTTGATTCCCGGTTTTAAGGAAGGCTTGCAACAAATGAAAATCGGCGATAAAGTACGGCTGTTCATCCCCTCGCATCTGGGCTACGGGCCTCAAGGTGGCGGACCGATTCCCCCCAACGCCGATTTGGTCTTCGATTTGGAGATTACGGGTATTGCGGAGTAGGCCGGTCGAGTTCGGCGACGCCCAGATTTCCGTTTAAAAACACCGTTGGTCTAAAAAAAACAATAGTACTAAGATTTTGGCGTTCTTGCCTTCTATGAACCCAAAATCTTAGTCTTATGAATTGGTATTTAAAAGCATTTAAAAATTATGCCGGCTTCGAAGGCCGTGCCCGAAGAAAAGAATACTGGATGTTTTTTCTGTTCAACATGTTGATCGGTTACGGATTGTTTATCGCAGCTGCCATTGTAAATCTGCCCGTTTTGATGTTCGCGGCAGGACTCTATTTTCTAGGAGCCTTGATTCCGAGCTTGGCCGTGGCCGTGAGAAGAATGCACGATGTCGGTGTGAGCGGCTGGTTTATGCTGATTCCTATCTACAGTTTTATTTTAATCTGTACGAAAGGCGAGGAAGGTGAAAATAAATATGGGGCAAATCCAAAAGCACAAGAAAACCCTGTGCTCCAGAAGGTTTGATAATTAGTATGTAGCAATACAAGAAAAGCCTGTTCCATATCGGAACAGGCTTTTTTGAATCAAAATCCCACGACGTCGCCTTATCTTTTGGGCGCATCTTCTAGTATGGCCAGCAAGAATTTCCAGAATTTCTGTACCGATGATATACTGACCCGTTCGTCGGGGGAATGCGCACCGTTAATCGTTGGGCCAAAGCTGATCATATCCAAGTTGGGATAGTTTTGGCCGAGTATACCACATTCCAGCCCCGCATGGCAGGCGGCCACTTTAGGGTCTTCATTAAAAAGCGTTTTGTATTTGGCCTCCGCAATTTTTAAGATCGAAGAATCCGGATTGGGCGTCCACCCCGGATATTCACCGTTAAATTCGACCTCGCAGCGCGCGAGTTCAAAAGTGGATTTCAGGGCATTGGCCAAATCCATCTTCGCAGAATTTACCGAGGATCGGGTCAGGCAATTGACCAGTATCGACCCGTCGCTGACTTCCACGCGGGCAATGTTATTCGAAGTTTCGACGAGTCCGGGTACCGTGGCGCTCATTGCATAAACGCCGTTATGGGCCGCATAGATTCCTTTCAAAAGACGCTCTTGTGCACCAAGGCCCATAATCATATGGGGAGCGGAAGTTTTTTCGAAGGTAATATCCAGTTCGGGCTCAACCGTTTTGAGTTCCTCCTTGATGGTCGTCGCCATGGCCTTCATAGCGGCCTCGAAGGCTTCGACCTGAGATTTTAAGACGACCAGTTTGGCACTGCTTTCCCGAGGTATGGCATTTCGGAGTCCGCCGCCATCGATTTCTGCCAGGCGCATCATAAAGTTGTTCGTGGCGTGGTACAGCAATCGGTTCATGATTTTATTGGCATTGCCCAGTCCGCGGTGGATATCGATTCCGCTATGGCCACCTTGCAGTCCCTTAACCCTTATTTCATAGGGCGTTACGGCGCGGGGTACCGGCTTTCCGTTGTATCTTCTGGTAGCGGTGACATCGATACCGCCGGCGCAGCCGATATCGAGCTCATCGTCTTCTTCGGTATCGAGATTTAATAGGATTTCCCCCTGAAGAATACCTCCTTCAAGGCCCATAGCTCCCGTCATTCCAGTTTCTTCGTCAATCGTAAACAGCGCTTCCAAGGGAGGATGCTTAATATCGGTGCTTTCCAAAAGTGCCATGATGGTGGCCACGCCGAGGCCGTTATCCGCACCGAGCGTCGTACCATCGGCTTTTACCCAATCACCGTCAATCATCATCTTTATGCCTTGGGTATCGAAGTCGAACTCGGTGTCCGCATTCTTCTGGTGCACCATGTCGAGATGTGACTGCAGGGTAATCATCTTGCGATTTTCCATCCCTTTACTGGCCGCCTTTCTGATGATGACATTTCCGACGGCATCCTTCATCGTCTCCAAGTCGAGTGATTTCCCAAAATCAATCATAAACTGTATGACCTTCCCTTCTTTTTTTGAGGGACGTGGCACCGCGTTCAGGTCGGCAAATTTGTTCCAGATGGCTTGGGGGGTCAGTTTTCGTATCGCTTCATTCATAGAGACCTAGTTTTTTCCAAAAATACGCAGTGAGAAATTGAAAAACACCATTATTGCTTAATTTTGATGATTCAAAAGCCAAAAAAGCAACCCGTATCACAGTGAACGAGAAATTAAGGAACGGTATCGCCCTGAGTCTGTTGCCGCAATTATTTTTTATAGGATGGCTCGGCGGTCGACCCAATCTCGTGGAAACCTATTACAGCAATGGCGTGTACCCGGTCGTCAGTCAATTTTTCAGGATACTCTTTGGGTGGATCCCCTTTTCCGTCGGGGAGCTGGTCTATACCCTGATTGCCGTAGTGGGACTCCATTATATTTTTAAGAATCTGAGGCGAATAAAGAAGCACCCTTGGCTTTTTCTGCGAAACGCGATACTGGTATTGTCCGTTTTTTACTTTACGTTCAACTTGGTCTGGGGCATCAACTATTATCGGAAACCGATTGCCGAACAGTTTGATATCCGTGATAGCGTAACGACTCTAGAGGTTGTCGCCTTGACGGAACAGCTCATCCTTAAGACCAATCGGCTTCAAAGGGAAATCACCGGCGATAGCATACAAATGGTACAGGTGCCTTACGATCGCGATGCCATTTTCGAGAAAACCGTCGAAGGCTATGGCGCCATCGAAAAGCAGCTACCATTTTTGACCTATCACTATCCCAGTCTAAAAAAAGCGACCCTCGGGGCTTTGGCAAGCTATATGGGCATCGGCGGATATCTGAATCCCTTTACGAACGAGGCACAGGTCAACGGCCTGACCCCCGTTTTTCGGTTACCCGTGGTTACGGCGCATGAAATCGGACATCAGGTCGGCTACGCCAAAGAGAACGAGACCAATTTTATCGGCTATCTGGTCACGATGAAAAATGAGGATATCTGTTTTCAGTATTCAGCTTCCGCCTATGCCCTAAGCCATTGTCTCAGTGCCGTTCGTCGTGCGGACGAAGCAAATTTCGATGCGCTTTTTGCCAAAATTAACCGGGGCGTGCAAGAGAACTATAGGGAACTGTACGAATTCAACCTAAAATATGCCAACCCCTTCGAGCCCGTTTTTAAGTCCATATTCGGTACTTTTCTAAAGGCCAATCAACAAAAGGACGGTATCAGGAGCTATAGTAAGATCGTACAGCTCATGGTAGGCTACCAT
>JBATUY010000300.1:0-11021 GCA_049671465.1 Pricia sp.
ATTATTGCCAAGGTTTGGACTGGTCGCCCGCAAAAGGGGAGATATTCATGTATAATCCGAAAACCGGCGATGGGCGAATCACGGGTAGCGCTGCTTCGTTGCTAGGGCTAGAGAAAGCTTTGGAACAGAACGATCCCGCCAAAATAGACCTGGCCATCGCCAAAATAGTGATGATGCACGGTATCGTACTCTCGTACGGAGGTATTCCATTAATCTATGCAGGGGATGAACTCGGCACGCTCAACGATTACTCGTATAAAGAAGATGTCACCAAAAAGGATGATAGCCGTTGGGTGAACAGACCACGGCAAAATTGGGAGGTTGTTGACGATCTCGACAAAAAAAAGAATTACCAAGCTAGTATTTTCTTTGCCCTAAAAAAGCTGATCCGTATTCGAAAACGGCATCCGGCGTTCGCCGATTTGAATAATTTTGTGTTATACGACAATCCAAATCCGCATCTCTTGGCTTACGAAAGAACCGACGAAAAGGGCCAAGGCATTTTGGTAATCTGTAATTTTGATTCTGCCGATCAAACCATCGACAAAATTACATTGGGGGCGTATGGTGCCAATGCCGATTGTAAAGACCTGATCAGCGGTAAGCGCATACGATTTAATGAGGGCAGGTTATGGCTGAAGCCCTATCAGCTGTTTTGGTTTACAGGGTGATTGTGGGGTCATCGATTGGCCGCCATAGCGAGCACAACTTCTTTAAGAGAAGTTACGCACGGCAGTAGTTCAAAAAATAAATTTCTGGAATGGGTTTCTGCGCTATTTTTAATTATACTGTACCTTCCGAAGAATCCGTAGTGCCTCCTTAAGCGACCAATAAATTTTTTCATCAAAATTTTTCAACAAGGGCCGTGCAGCATCCATTTGGTCTTTGGCTTCCTCGAAACCATTCAAAAAACAAATGAGATGCGTATCCGGCAGATGTTCCAAATCTTTTTTCTCGGAAAGGCTCATTGTGCTATTTTTCTTCAATTTTCGGAGTAGTGCGTTGTTAGCGTTGAAAATGTGGTGTAGACTCTTTTTATCGTATTTCGGCGGCTCGAAAAGGAGTTTGCTCTGAATCTGATACGTGCCATTATCCTCGAAAGTAATGACGACTTCTTCCAAAAGATGATAGGTCTGCTTTTTGCCGAGGCCTAATTGCACGTATTCTTTTGTGGTGAACGAATGCTCGTCATAGTCGATGGTAATTTCATCGAAAGTGGAATAAAATAATTTTACCTGCTCGTTGATCAGCTCGATATCTACACGGGAAAAATAGGTCTTGCCCTTTACTTTTTTACGGTTTCCGGCCCAGCAGAGCACGAACTGCTCTTTAAAAACCTTGTAATCACTTTCCAGATCGGGATGTCGGTAATTGATAAAGTCAATGACCCCGTCAAGCGTAAGCTCTATGTTGTTTTTGGCATGCTGTTCGATGGTGGCCACAGCTTCTGAGTTGATATCTGTCAACTCGATACCGTAGGCTTTAGGTAAACTAATGCTGCCCTCGCGAAAGAAGACCATGCCGCCGTAATATTTCCAGATGTTTTTACGAAGGGCACATACCCTGCCGTTGGATCTTATAGTGACCAATCCGACCACTTTCTCCTCGGGCAAATGCGGAAAAGGAATGTTTTCGTACGATATCAACGGCGGATTATCCAAATAGGCATTGACCAGGTTCTGAATTTTGCTATCGTCAAAAAAATCGACGCCCACTATTTTATTATCCTCGTCTTCAACCCCAACAACGATAAACGAACGATTTTTCGGATTGCTGTTCGCCAAGGCGCAGACGTGTTTTAAAAATTTCGCCTTCCCCTCTTTTTGGCCGATATCGATAAAGCGTTTTTTGTCATAAAAACTGTTCTCGTCGTTATGGGCGAGCAGGTTTTTGACAAGAAGGCGTTTGTTGATCATCGGTAAACTTCAATTATTTTTGACAAAGTACTAGGTTAAAAGATTTCGGAAGATCATCATTCTCTTATAGGATCTTGGACAAGGCGAGGCATGGTTGATTTTAGGCTTTGTTCCAGACCATCGCCGAGGCCTGCGCAGTAGGCGTAATCACTAAATCCGCGATGTTCACATGTGCCGGGCGGGTCACCACAAAATACAAAGTTTCGGCAATATCCTCTGCCGTCAAGGGTTTGAAACCATCGTATACGCTATCCGCCTTTTCATCGTTCCCTTTAAAACGCACGTTGCTGAACTCGGTCTCCACGGCGCCCGGGTTCACAGCGCCGACCTTGATACCATGGGAGTTGAGGTCCATGCGCATGCCTATGGTAAGGGCGTCGACGGCATGTTTACTGGCGCAGTAGACATTGCCCTTCGGATATACTTCCTTGCCGGCCGTGGATCCGATATTGATGATTTGGCCTGATTTTCGTTCGATCATGTTTGGAATGACCGCTTTTGAAACATAGAGCAATCCTTTTACGTTAATGTCGAGCATGGCATCCCAATCATCGGTATCGCCTTTGTCGATGGGGTCTAGACCATGGGCATTTCCCGCATTGTTAATTAGGATGTCAATGTCCTTAAATTCCGTATCGAGCGAGTCGATGGCCTTAAAAACGGCATCTTTATCTCGAACATCAAAATTCAACGTGGTTACGTTGGTCTGTTTACCCAATTCTGACTGAAGGGCGTCCAATCTATCTTGACGCCTCCCACAAAGAATCAAATGAATACCCTCTACCGCAAATAGTATGGCGGTCGCTTTTCCGATGCCGCTGGTTGCGCCGGTAATTAATGCTGTTTTTTTCATGGTGCTCTGTTATTTATTTAGGGTACTTCATTTCCTTTACTCGCTTCCAACAGTATAAACCAATCTTGCAGGTCTAAATGGATTTCGGTAGCCCTGACAGCAGCTTCAAGCCGTGATTTGGTAGTTGAACCTACCACGGGATGTATTTGTGCCGGATGCTTCAAAACCCACGCCAAAAGAAGTTGATCTGCTGTGGCGTTGTATTTTGTAAGCATAGGTTCGAGGGCTTTTTCAATGCTATCGGAAACCTTGTTACCTTCGCGAAAGTACGTTCCTAGCGGACTCCAACTCATGGCCATTCTTTTGTTCATCGTGCAATCGTCGAGTGTACCATCTTGCATCACTTCATTTTGGGTCAGGGAAAATTCGACCTGATTGCCGGTCACCGTAATAACCTGTTCTAAAAGGGCAACTTGAGAGGGCTTAAAATTTGAAACGCCAAAATCTTTCAACTTCCCTTTTTTTTGTAAGGTCATGACCGCATCCCCGATTTCTTCAGCATGCATTAGCGGGCTAGGTCTGTGCAACAGCAGCATGTCTAAATAATCGGTCTTTAGAAGCCGGAGGGAGCGCTCTACCGACCAAATAATGTATGCTTTGGAATACTGATAGTGCTTCACCTTGTTTTGCCTGTGTTTGGTATCGAGCTGAATGCCACATTTGCTTATCAGTTGAATTTTCTCCCTTGGTATGTTGCACGCTACAAGGGCTTTTCCGAAGTCTGCCTCGGTAGTATAGTCGCCATAGATATCGGCGTGGTCGAAAGTGGTGATTCCCGCTTCTAGACAATGGTGCATAAGGTCGGCCATTGCCGTCTTTGAAAATTGTTTCCCCCATGCGCCCCAAGACATCGTTCCGGCAATAATTCTAGAATATAAAGTATTGTTTTTCATAAGTTGATGAAATTAAAAATAAATACCTTAAATACTTCATAAAAATAGGGGCTTCGCTTATTTTTTAACCAATCGTTAACAGCGCAACAAGTAATAAATTTTCAATTTGCATGACTGTTAAAAAATAAACCGACCTATCCCAAATTACATCTAAATTCTATGGAAGAAAATACGGCTGTCGATATCAGCGCAGTGAACGAAAAAATTGAGCGTGAAAGCGCCTTTATCGATTTGTTGATTACCGAAATGAACAAGGTCATCGTAGGTCAAAAACATATGATCGAACGTCTGCTCATCGGCTTGCTCGGTCAAGGCCATATTTTATTGGAAGGTGTTCCCGGATTGGCAAAAACTTTGGCGATAAACACTTTGGCCAAGGCCGTAAAAGGTAGTTTCAGCCGAATCCAATTTACGCCGGATCTACTGCCCGCCGATGTTGTAGGTACCTTGATCTACAACATGAAGCTTAGTGATTTTTCCATTAAAAAAGGACCGATTTTCGCAAATTTTGTGCTTGCGGATGAAATCAACCGGGCCCCGGCCAAAGTACAGTCCGCACTCTTGGAGGCTATGCAGGAAAAGCAGGTGACTATAGGCGACGAAACTTTTGTTTTGGACAAGCCTTTCTTGGTTATGGCCACCCAAAATCCGGTCGAGCAAGAAGGAACCTATCCACTGCCGGAGGCGCAGGTCGACCGTTTTATGCTCAAGACCGTCATCGACTATCCGAAAATGAACGAAGAGCAATTAATTATGCGCCAAAATCTTTTGGGGGCTTATGATACGGTAAATCCCGTGGTAAGTATCGAACAGATTTTAAGTGCCCAAAAAGCGGTTCGGGAGGTATACATGGATGAAAAAATCGAGAAATACATTCTCGATCTGGTTTTCGCTACCCGGTATCCCGAAAAATACAATCTTGAAAATCTGAAGCCCTTGATCAGTTTCGGGGCGTCCCCAAGGGGAAGCATCAATCTGGGCAATGCCGCTAAATGTTTCGCCTTTATTAAACGCCGGGGCTATGTAGTACCCGAAGATGTACGCGCCGTGGTACACGATGTGCTGCGACACCGCATCGGTATTACCTACGAGGCCGAGGCCGAAAATATTACTTCCGAAGAAATTATCAACAAAATCGTCAACGAGATCGAAGTTCCCTAATGGGGTTAGCGGCTGCAGGTTAAAGGTCAAAAGTTTCTCGAACCTGTAACCTTACACGTTGAACCTTTAACTATGAACACCAAAGAACTTCTTAAGAAAGTACGTAAGATCGAGATTAAGACACGCCGTCTGTCCGATCATATTTTTGGTGGTGAATACCACTCCACTTTCAAAGGACGTGGTATGACTTTTAGTGAGGTACGCCAATATCAGTTCGGTGACGATGTGCGTAGTATCGATTGGAACGTTACCGCCCGGTATAACGAGCCTTACATCAAAGTTTTTGAGGAAGAACGGGAGTTGACCATGATGTTGATGGTCGACGTGAGCGGTTCTGAACTGTTCGGCACCACCAATCAGTTCAAAAATGATATTATCACCGAAATATCGGCCACGCTAGCGTTTTCTGCCCTTCAAAACAATGATAAGGCGGGGTTGATATTGTTTTCTGACCAGGTCGAACTTTACATTCCACCAAAAAAAGGAAAGAGTCATGTACTGCGCATCATCCGGGAGTTGTTGGAGTTCAAGCCAGAAAGCAATCGCACCGATGTAGCGGAAGCCTTGAAATTTTTAAGCAGCGTGATGAAGAAAAGGGCCATCGTCTTTGTGATGTCTGATTTTATCGCCGATGATTATGAGAAGACCCTGAAAATTTCGGGAAACAAACACGATTTAACGGGAATACGTATTTACGATGAACGTGAAGAAACTATTCCGAATTTGGGTATGGTGCAGATGCAGGATGCCGAAACGGTAAGGGTACAACTGGTGAATACCCAATCGAAGAGCGTCCGTAATGCTTATGGCAACTATTATCGACAGCGGATAGACTATTTCACGGAGACGTTCAAGAAATCAGGATGCGGTACTTTGAGTTGTCGGGTCGATGAAAGTTATGTGAAGAAGTTGTTGGGATATTTTAAGCGAAGAGGTTGAAGACAGTTATGAGGTATGAGTCAGGAGTTTTGGGCATGTGTTGGTCATCGTTATTAAAGCGATGCACCTGCTTATGTCTTATTCTTTTTGGATATGTTGGCTTTGCTCAAAAAAATCCCACCGTTACTACCACGGTCGATTCCACCGATATCAAAATTGGGGAACAGGTTAAATTTACCGTCACGGTCGAAGCCGATACTACGGCACAGGTCATCTTTCCCGAGGGGCAGACATTTTCTCCTTTGGAAACCGTTGAAGCTTTCGCGACGGATACCACCCGCAAGAACGACCGAATGACCCTGCAGAAAATCTACGCCCTGACCCAGTTCGACTCCGGATCCTACAAATTGCCCGCGCAACGAATCGAGATCGACGGTAAAGGATTTATGACCGACTCGGCCGTGGTCAACGTGGCGAACGTTCCGGTAGACACGCTCGCCCAAAAAATGTACGATATCAAACCCTTAATGGAAGTAGAAAAGAGCAGGTCTGAACTGTGGATGTGGCTTTTGGGCATCCTTTTGGGGTTGGCGGTGGTCGGTGGTCTGCTCTATTGGTTCGTTTTCCGAAAAAAACCCTTGTCCGAAGAAGAAAAAGTGGCGCTATTGCCCGCCTATGACCGCGCCCTTTTGGAACTGAAAAAGCTGGAAAACTCCAAATATCTCATCCAGGCCGAGTACAAACAATATTATTCCGAATTGACCGATATCGTACGGTCGTATCTTGAAGAAGATGTACATGTTTCGGCCATGGAAAGTACGACCGACGAGCTGATCGAAAAACTGGAACTGCGCAGGGATGCCGGGGAATTGAAGCTCGAGGATGACACCTTGAAACAGTTCAAACGCATCTTACAGACGGCCGATCTGGTCAAGTTCGCCAAATCGCGGCCGGAATCCTCCGTGGCGCAGAACGATCGGAAATCCATAGAGGAAATTGTCACAAAGACCCATGAAGCCCTCCCCGAACCCACGCTCGAAGAGCTTATGGAGCAGGAAGAATATAAAGAAGCGCAGGCCCACAGGCAACAGCGCCGTAAAGTCGTCATCAGCGTTGCAGCGGTACTGGGTTTTATACTGGTTGCAACGGGAATTGCGGTAGGCAAATACGGTTTCAATCCGGTAAAGGATACTGTATTCGGGCATCCGACCAAGAGCTTGCTCGAAGGCGAATGGGTCGCCAGCACCTACGGTTTTCCACCAATAAGCTTAGAGACCCCAAAGGTACTAAGAAGGAAAAGCATGAAAATTGCGCCCGAACAGCAAGAGGCCATTCAAGAAATACAGGGCTTTGAATACGAAAGTGCGAACGGTTTGTTTACGGTCAGCGTTGTTTCGACCATGCTTGCGGCCGAAACCGAGCCCAACTATGAGAAGTCCATCGATGCCTTTATCAAAAACCTGGAAGCCAAAGGTGCCAAGAACATTATTACGAAAGACGAGGAATTTACCACCGTGACAGGGGTAAAAGGGGTTAAGGTATTTGGAAGCGCTACATTTGCCGCCCCGGATTCCAACGAATCGGTGCAAGGAAAATACAATGTACTGCTGTTCGGGGGCAAAGGCTTCCAACAGGTTATCATGCTGACCTGGATGGATGGCGATACCTACGCCGAACAGATCGTAGAACGTGTGTTGAACACAGTAGAAGTCAAAACGGAAGTATAGATGCTCGATAACGTAACATTCGCGAACCCCGAATTTTTCTGGTTGCTATTACTGCTTCCATTGGCCGTGCTGTGGTATTTCTACAAACGGAAAGAGCAGGTAGCTTCGCTGAAAATGCCGACCATCAAGGGTTTTTCGGGTACGGGCTTTCTGCCTAAACTAAAGCCTATGCTGTTCGTGTTGCGTCTTTTGGCCCTTGCGGCCATTATTACCGCCATGGCACGGCCCCAGACCGAAGATATATCCACAAGAACAAAGACCACAAAAGGCATTGATATCGTGATGGCCATCGACGTCTCGTCAAGTATGTTAGCGCGCGACCTGAAACCGAACCGCTTGGCGGCTTTAAAAGAAGTAGCGGCGGAGTTTATCAAAGAGCGTCCGAGCGATCGCATCGGCCTGGTGGCCTATGCTGGCGAGGCCTACACGAAAACGCCGATTACGAGCGACAAATCCATCGTATTGAGTGCCCTTCGCGAGATTACCTACGGGCAATTGAACGATGGTACGGCCATAGGTATGGGACTTGCCACTTCGGTCAACCGCTTAAAGGAGAGTAAGGCCGTCAGTAAAATCATCATCTTACTGACCGATGGAGAGAATAACTCCGGTTTTATCGAACCTCAAACAGCAGCCGACCTCGCCCTTGAATACGGTATCAAAACCTACACCATCGGAATAGGCACCAATGGTAATGCGCTAACACCAATAGCCTACAATGCCGATGGCTCCTTTCGTTATGGCATGAACCAGGTGAAAATCGATGAGCAGCTATTAAAGGATATCGCCAAAGTCACGGGCGGAAAGTATTTCAGGGCGACCGACAACGAAAAGCTCGAAGCGATCTATGAAGAGATCAACAAACTGGAAAAAACCGATGTGGAGGAATTCAAGTATTATCGGTATGAAGAAAAATTCCGATCTTGGGTGCTTTTGGCAGGCGGTTTGCTGTTGCTTGAATGGGTGATGCGAAATACGCTGTTCCGCAGTTTTATTTGAAAAACATGATCCAATTAGACGAAAAAATATACTTCTATCTGCTGGCTATACTTCCAGTATTGGTCATCGTGTTCCTTTTGCTGCAACTTTGGCGGAAGCGAACCCGGAACAATTTCGCCGATGAAAGCCTGTTGAAACGGCTTACGCCCGATAGGTCGAAGTTTAAATCCGGCTTAAAGCTGTTCTTTTTACTTATGGGGCTCGCGTTTTTGACGTTGGGACTGGTGAATCCGAAAATCGGCACGAAATTGGAAACGGTAAAGCGCGAAGGCGTCGATATCGTATTCGCCATCGATGTATCAAAAAGTATGTTGGCCGAGGATATCGCCCCGAACCGGTTGGAAAAGACCAAGCGGCTGGTGTCTGAAATCATCAATCAGCTGGCCAGTGACCGTATCGGTATCATCGCCTATGCAGGGCAGGCCTTTCCGCAGCTTCCGATTACGACCGACTACGGTGCCGCAAAAATGTTCTTGCAAAGCATGAATACCGATATGCTGACCTCGCAAGGTACGGCTATCGACCAGGCCATTGAGTTGGCGACTACTTACTACAATGATTCCGAACAGACCAACCGGGTACTTTTTGTAATTTCCGATGGGGAAGATCATTCCGGGGATTCGACTTTAGATGCCGTTGAAAATGCGACCGATGAGGGCATCCGTATATTTACCATCGGGGTCGGGAAGTCTAAGGGCGCACCCATCCCTCTCAAGAGAAACGGGGTGGTCGAAAGCCTTAAGAAGAACAATCAGGGAGAAACGGTCATCACCAAGCTGGACGAATCCTTTCTCAAAGAAATTGCCGAAGAAGGCAACGGAGAATATATTAACGGTTCGAATACCGAAGAGGCCGTGACGTTCATTAAGGAACAGTTGTTGCAGATGGATAAAAAGGAATTCGAGGCCAAACAGTTTGCCGAGTTCAAAGACCAGTTTCAATGGTTTTTGGGAATCGGGCTCCTATTTTTGTTCTTGGATGTTTTTACGTTGGAAAAAAAGACGACCTGGTTACGGAAGCTGAATTTGTTCAACGAAAAGGAAATAGAGTGAAACGAGTTGGCAGCCGCCGCCGCAGCCGCCGTAGATGATAAGAGGTCTAATTTGAAATTGATCGGATAAAACAGAAGTATGAATGCAAAACTGACATTTTCCTTTATCTTGATAGGATGCCTGGCGTTTGCCCAAGACGATGAAAAGGCCAAGCAAAAAGCCTTGACCCAATCTAAAGATCTGACGTGGGAGGCAAACAAAGAGCTATCCGAAAACGACTTTATAGCTGCGGAGATGGATTATCGCCGGGCCATCGCCAAAAGTGACGAGAATGCCGCCGCACGTTACAACCTGGGGAACGCGTACTATAATAACGGAACATTCAGCGAAGCTTTCGGGCGTTTTAAAGAAGCCGGGGAGACGTCTACCGATAAGGCTGAAAAGCATCTTGCTTACCACAATATGGGCAACGTTTTCATGAAGCGAAAGGAGTATGAGAAGGCGGTCGAGGCCTATAAAGAGGCCTTGCGCAACGACCCCACCGACGAGGAGACCCGGTATAATCTGGCGCTCGCCAAAGAGATGCTTGAAAAAGAACAACAGAATAAGGATAAAAACGAGGATAAAGAGGACAAGGAGGACAACGAAGACAAAAAGGACGAAAAAGATAAGGACGAGGACGAAAAAGAGGGCGAAAACGAAGAGGAGAAGAAAGACGATAAAAAAGAGGACGGCGACAAAGGTGACGAGGGCGACGAAGAGGAGGAAAAGAAAGACGAAAACAAAGAAGGGGAGGGCGACGAAAAGAAAGAACAGGAGAAAAAACCCGACAAAGGCGACCAGCAAGAGCAAGAGCAGCCCCAGCAACGCCGTCCCGATCAATTGAGCAAACAGCAAGTGCAGAACTTGTTGGAGGCTATGCAGAACGAAGAGAAAAAGGTTCAGGATAAAATCGATGCCCAAAAGGTCAAGGGTGTCAAAACCAAAAATGAAAAGGACTGGTAGCGCAGCTATATCGAATTAGCAAAGTATCGCGCTTATCCTTGGCCTTTCCCCTATCGAAACCGGAAAAAATTGCTGTACACAGTTGAAAAATGATTGCAGTTAAAAGATATATTACCTTAATTCCAATTCTGCTTTTAGCCTTTGTGCTAAAGGCCCAAGATGGTGATGCCGTAACTTTCGAGATGAGACTCAGTAAAGACAAGTTGGGCATCAATGAAAGGTTGCGCGTAGATTTTGCCATGAATAAAGACGGTGACAATTTCAATCCGCCTGATTTTACGGGGTTTCGGGTGCTTATGGGGCCATCGCAGTCGATCAGTTCATCTTGGGTTAATGGGGTTCGCAGTTACTCAAAGACCTACTCTTACACCTTGGCGCCAAGGTCTCAGGGTCGGTTTACCATCAAACAGGCTGCGATTGTCATAGACGGAAAAACCTACAAAACCACCCCGAAGGAAGTCGAAGTGACCGCGGCCGTTGACAAGCCGAGTGACCAAATGACCGCCGATGACGTGGCCGACGAAAGTCTGCACTTGGTCGCCGAGGTCTCGAAGTCCGACCCCTATCTGAACGAAGCTTTGAGCGTAGTGTATAAA
>JBATUY010000301.1:0-10017 GCA_049671465.1 Pricia sp.
GTTGAATACATCGCTCTTACGCAATCTGCCTTCATGTCCCCTTGCGGGAATGCGTGCCAGTTCTTCAAAGCTGATGTGATGCTCCCGAGCTATTTTGATGACCAATGGCGAAAAGAAGGGATTTGAATCTGAAATGTTGAAAGTGTTCGGCGAGCCGTTCGACTTTACTGACCCTCTTCGCTTAAATCGCTCTTCTGAATTTGAAGTACTGAAAGCCGACGATGTATCGATTGCGGCCATAGTTCGCTGTGGATTTCCGGGAGGTTTGCCCTGCGCTGTATCGCCTGCGTCCGAAGTGAACGCGGGGTTTGATGCGTCATTCGAAATCGGAGTACCTTTTTGGTTTTTGGCAGGCTTCCCCTGGGACGTTTCGACTGCGCTTAGCGGAACATTTGAGCTTGAGTCAGCTCTCGTCTCCCCTGAAGCTTCAAGAATAGCCAAAACCTCTCCGACGGGAACGACATCCTTTGCCTGAAACAGCGTTTTTACCAAAGTTCCGGAGAAAGGCGCAGGCACTTCATTGTCCACTTTGTCCGTGGCAACTTCCAAAATAATATCCCCCTCATCGAAGCTATCGCCCACGGAAATCAACCAATCGATAATGGTTCCTTCCGTGATACTTTCTCCCATTTTGGGCATTCTAAACTCAAATTCCGCCAAAACCTTTAATTTTAAAGAAATAAAAGTACCTACTCATTACCAAAAATTGACATAAAATCCTATATCAATTTGAATTACAGTATAAAATTCTATATTTACTTAAATTTATAGGTTTTTATCCTATTTAAATCCGAAGTATACCTGAATTAGATAACTATTTTCTTATGCAGCACGAACTTGATAAAATCGACATGAAAATCCTGTCCATGCTCCAAGAGGACAGTAATAGAACCATGAAAAATATCGCGGCCGAATTGGGGATGACCACTACGCCTGTTTTTGAGCGAATCAAAAAATTGGAGAAAAGAGGCTACATCGATAAATACGTGGCCGTCTTGAACCATAAAAAGATAGGTTTAAAACAGACCGTTTTTATAGGTATAACCTTACAGGGACATACGCGGAGTTATCTGGAAAAATTCACAAAACAAATCAACGGATTTCCAGAAGTTATAGAGTGCCACCGTGTGAGCGGGAATTTTGATTATTTGCTCAAATTAGTGGTAGAAGATATTCAAGCCTATGAAACCTTTATAATCTCGAAATTGACCCTACTCCCCTATTTGTTGAACGTACAAAGTTTGATTACGCTTTCTACCGCGAAGGAGACCAATGTGGTTGATCTGGCCGGCGTCTTGAAAATGAAATGAACGTCTAAGCTAATCCCCGAATTGCGGTTCGTTTCGAATCGTTGCACAGGCATTTGCGAACGGTATAATTCAATTGGAACCCTAGAGTCTAATACTAAAATATTCGGTACTTTAGGGCCGGCACAATATCGCTACAACCTATAATTTGCCTGCAAACCACACCACTATGTCTGAAAAACAAAAAATAGCAACGGCCTATTGGAGAGAAAATGTAAAGTATCTGATCATATTACTTTCCATATGGTTCATCGTGTCCTTTGGATGCGGAATTCTCTTCAGGGAAGAATTGAACGAATTTCGTCTGGGAGGCTTTAAACTGGGCTTCTGGTTTGCGCAACAGGGATCGATCTATGTATTTGTCATCCTGATTTTCGTTTACGTACGGCTCATGAACAAATTGGATAAAAAATACGGTTTCGACGATTAAGCCCGACCGAGTCTTAAAAATAATAAAGTTATGAGTGTACAAACCTGGACTTGGTTATTGGTCGGACTGACTTTTGCCCTCTATTTCGGAATAGCTATTTGGGCAAGGGCGGGCTCCACCAAAGACTTTTATGTGGCCGGTGGCGGCGTTTCCCCGTGGGCGAACGGTATGGCCACGGCGGCCGATTGGATGAGCGCCGCATCGTTTATCAGTATGGCGGGCATTATTTCTTTTGCCGGATATGATGGCTCGGTCTATCTCATGGGGTGGACCGGCGGATATGTGCTCTTGGCATTACTTCTCGCGCCCTACTTGAGAAAGTTCGGCAAGTTTACGGTTCCGGATTTTATCGGGGATCGATACTATTCGAATACGGCCAGAACCGTTGCCGTAATCTGTGCCCTCATCGTTTCCTTTACTTACGTTGCGGGCCAAATGCGCGGCGTGGGAATCGTGTTTTCCCAGTTCTTGCAGGTCGAAATCACTTTAGGCGTAATTATAGGGATGACCGTGGTCTTGGTCTTCGCACTGCTCGGAGGCATGAAAGGCATCACATACACGCAGGTAGCGCAGTATTGCGTATTGATTTTTGCTTTTATGGTACCGGCCTTTTTTATCTCCTTGCAAATGACCGGAAATATCATCCCGCAGATAGGCATGGGCGGAAAAGTAGAAGGGGGTGCCTTTTTGCTGGATAAGTTGGATACCCTACACACGCAATTGGGATTTCACGAATATACAAGTGGGACAAAAAGTACATGGGATGTCTTTGCGATTACTTTGGCCTTAATGACCGGAACCGCAGGTTTGCCCCACGTCATCGTGCGCTTTTTTACGGTTCCCAAAGTAAAGGATGCGCGAAAATCAGCCGGATACGCGCTGTTGTTGATTGCTATTTTATATACCACTGCACCGGCAATCTCGGTTTTTTCAAGAACCAACTTGATTCAGACCGTGAGCGATCGAGAATATACAGAAATCCCCGAATGGTTCAAAAACTGGGAGAATACAGGACTCATAGCTTGGTCGGATAAAAACGGGGACGGTAAGATACAGTACGTAGCCGGGGATGCCCTAGCGGATAAAAAACCGGTATATACAGAAGCAAGAGGCGCAAACGGAGAGCGACTGGTCTCTAACGCGAGTGATGCAAAAAATGAGCTTTATGTAGATCGGGATATCATGGTTCTGGCGAATCCTGAAATTGCCAACCTCCCCAATTGGGTAATTGCCTTGGTGGCAGCAGGTGGTTTGGCCGCGGCCCTCTCTACGGCTGCAGGTTTACTTTTGGTCATTTCGACATCGATTTCCCGTGATCTTATCAAAAAACAGCTAAGACCCGACATTTCCGATAAGGGGGAATTAATGGCGGCCCGTATCTCAATTTTCGTCGCGATTTTGATTGCCGGCTATTTTGGGATTCATCCGCCCGGATTTGTGGCAGCCGTGGTCGCTTTGGCGTTCGGGCTGGCGGCAGCTTCCTTTTTTCCCGCTATAATTTTGGGGATATTCGACAAGCGCATGAACAACCAAGGTGCCATTTCAGGAATGGTAATCGGTATCATATTGATGCTCTTTTATATGATGAAATTTAAACTGGACATGTTCGGCGGCGGTACTGAGGCAGATTGGTGGTTCGGAACCTCACCAGAGGGTTTTGGAACGATTGCCATGGTTGTCAATGTAGTGGTATCGGTGGTGGTATCACGTTTGACCCCGGCTCCACCGCAAGATGTTCAAGATATGGTCGAAAGCATACGAATACCATCTGGAGCAGGGGAAGCGTCCGACCATTGATCGGCGCGTTTTGCTGTTCGTACCTTTACATCACGTTAAATAATTTTTATGAGTAACTATTCCGTTAGGGTTTCCGAAGAAGAATTTCAACTGGTAAAATCAGATGTAAGCGTTTTGGATGTACACCGCATCAATGCGTCGGAACTTCATGTCCTGAAAAATAACATGGCTTATGACGTACGATTGCTGAAGGCCAATTTCGCTGGGCGGACAATAACGTTATCCGTTAACGGTAACGTTTACGATGTCGAAATCAAGGATGAAGATGATTTAATGGTGCAAAAAATGGGTCTATTGACCAATGCCTCGCAGCGCTTACAAGATATCAAGGCTCCTATGCCCGGTCTGATCATCGATATTCTGGTAGAGCCGGGACAATCCATTGAAGAAGGTACTCCCCTGTTCATCTTGTCCGCAATGAAAATGGAGAACCAAATACTTTCTCAAGGTAGCGGTACGGTAAAAGCCCTTGCTGTGGCGGTGGGCGATCCGGTTGAAAAAGCGCAGTTGGTGATTCAGATGGAGTAAACGAATACGGTTGAAATAATTTTAGTGAGTATGAAGAAAGTACTGATAGCCAACAGGGGTGAAATTGCACTGCGCATCATGAAGACCGTACAAAAAATGGGCATTAAGACCGTTGCGGTGTTTTCCGAGGCAGACAGGGGCGCGCCCCATGTGCGATTTGCCGATGAGGCCGTGCTGCTGGGCAAGGCACCGTCGTCAGAATCCTATCTGGCGATGGACAAGGTTATTGCTGCTGCAAAACAGACCGGTGCCGAAGGCATTCATCCCGGATACGGCTTTCTCAGTGAGAATGCTGTTTTCGCTCAAATGGTGGCGGACAATGGTCTTATTTTTATAGGCCCGCGCCCCCACGCCATTAAAATTATGGGCAATAAACTTGCGGCAAAGGCAGCTGTTAAGGACTATGACATTCCCATGGTTCCCGGCATTGAAAAAGCAATTACGGACGTTGAACTAGCAAAAAACGTTGCGACGGAGATTGGCTTTCCTATTCTCATAAAGGCATCCGCGGGAGGTGGCGGTAAGGGCATGCGCATCGTAGACAGCATGGCCGAATTACCGGAGCAAATGGACCGTGCGATAAGCGAGGCCAAGGCCGCCTTTGGCGACGGCTCCGTTTTTATCGAAAAATACGTAGGCTCTCCCAGACATATCGAAATACAGGTTCTGGCGGACACCCATGGTAATATCGTACATCTTTTCGAACGGGAATGCAGTGTGCAGCGAAGACATCAAAAAGTGGTAGAGGAAGCGCCTTCATCTATACTTACCCCTGAAATCCGATCCGCCATGGGCGAAGCGGCGGTTAAAGTGGCCAAGGCCTGTGACTATATCGGTGCCGGTACGGTGGAATTTCTGTTGGACGAAAACAAGGACTTCTACTTTCTTGAAATGAATACCCGATTACAGGTCGAGCATCCGGTTACCGAATTGATAACAGGTCTAGATCTCGTGGAGCAGCAAGTCAAAGTAGCCCGTGGCGAAAAGCTGGCATTTGGCCAAAAAGATTTGACGATAAACGGACACGCCCTAGAAGTACGGGTATACGCCGAAGACCCATTGGATAATTTCATGCCCAGTACCGGCACGCTGACCACCTATCGCCCCCCTAGCGGAGACGGTATTCGCGTAGATGATGGCTTCGAAGAAGGTATGATAGTGCCCGTGCACTATGACCCTATGCTATCTAAATTGATTACGTATGGAAAGAACAGGGATGAGGCCATTCAGTTGATGATTAAGGCCATAGACGATTACCGAGTTTCCGGGGTAGCCACTACCCTGCCCTTTGGGAAGTTCGTTTGTGAACACGAAGCCTTCCGGTCGGGCCAATTTGATACCCACTTCGTGAAAGATTTTTATAGTCCTGAGCAATTGATCGCGCAATATAGGCAAGAGAAAGAGATAGCGGCCTTGGTAGGGCTTCAACTTTATTTAGAACATGGCGAAAAAGTGAATATTCCCGAAACGAGGGCTTCCCATTGGAAAAGGAATCGAAGGTAGTCGCACGGTACTGAAGTATGTGTATTTAGATTTGGAGATACTAGAAGTCGAGAAAAAAATCATAACGTCGGAATAAAGAATATAGGTTCTGTAAAGATAAAATTTAAGTTCCAAGGATATGGGCTCTATATAAGTACACTGGTGCCATACCGAACAAATTTTTATGCCGATGGAGTTTAAAATTTGAGAATGATAGATAAAATAACAATTCTTGAGGAAAAGCGGGAAGCATCCCGCCTGGGCGGTGGCCAACAACGCATAGAAAAACAGCATGAAAAAGGAAAACTTACGGCACGGGAACGCCTCCATTTTCTGTTGGATGCCGGATCTTTCGAGGAATTGGGCGCCTTGGTAACCCATCGCACCAAGGACTTCGGAATGGACCAACAGAAATTCTACGGAGACGGCGTGGTCACGGGCTACGGTACCATCAACGGAAGGCAGGTCTGCGTCTATGCCCAAGACTTCACGGTTTTTGGTGGCGCCCTTTCGGAGACCCACGCTGAAAAGATCTGTAAAATTATGGATATGGCTATGAAAATCGGTGTCCCCATGATCGGTCTGAACGATAGCGGCGGTGCCCGTATTCAAGAAGGCGTACGTTCCCTTGGGGGCTACGCCGATATTTTTCACCGAAATGTGATGGCATCGGGCGTGGTGCCCCAAATTTCCGCCATTATGGGCCCCTGCGCCGGTGGAGCGGTGTACTCGCCCGCGATGACAGATTTTACACTGATGGTCGAAAACTCCAGCTATATGTTCGTGACCGGCCCTAATGTGGTCAAGACCGTTACAAACGAAGAGGTGACCTCCGAAGAACTGGGCGGTGCCCTGGCCCACGCTACAAAATCAGGCGTGACCCATATGACGGCGGCCAACGATATGGAATGCATTGCCCAAATCAAGCAAATGATGGGTTTTATGCCCCAAAACTGCGAAGATTCACCGGCCGACCTGCCTTTTGTGCTCGGTGATGAGACCCGTGAGATTCTGGAAACCGTGGTTCCCGAGAATCCGAATCGGCCTTACGACATGCGCTCGGTCATCAAGGGCATAGTTGATGGGGATTCCTTTTTCGAAATCCATAAAGCCTATGCCGAAAATATCGTAGTCGGTTTCGCGAGGCTGGCCGGTAAAAGTATAGGTATCGTCGCGAACCAGCCAAACAGTCTGGCCGGGGTATTAGATGTTGCGGCTTCTAAAAAAGCCGCTCGGTTCACCCGTTTTTGCGATTGCTTCAATATACCTATATTGGTATTGGTCGATGTTCCCGGGTTTCTTCCAGGTACCGACCAAGAATGGAACGGCATTATCACTAACGGCGCCAAACTGTTGTATGCTCTCAGCGAAGCTACCGTACCCAAGGTGACCGTAATTACCCGTAAGGCCTATGGCGGCGCCTATGATGTGATGAATTCCAAACACATTGGGGCCGACATGAACTATGCCTGGCCCGGAGCCGAAATTGCGGTTATGGGCGCAAAGGGAGCCAGTGAAATTATTTTCAAAAAGGAGATTCAAGCAGCCGAAGATCCAGAAGCAAAACTGCAGGAAAAGGAAAAAGAATACGCTGATACCTTTGCCAATCCGTATAGTGCCGCGGAAAGGGGATTCATAGACGAGGTGATACTGCCAAAAAACACGCGCAGAAAATTGATCAAGGCCTTTACCATGCTCGAAAATAAGGTGGTTACGCTTCCAAAGAAAAAACACGGAAATATTCCGTTGTAAACGGACTTATAACGCCGAAAAGCACGCTAGAAATACGTTACTATGGATAGTCAAAAATTATTCGAAGATTTTCCCGAGGTTTCGGCGAAAGCATGGAAACAAAAAATCCAGTATGATCTTAAGGGAGCCGACTACAACGATACCCTAGTTTGGGAATCTCCGGAAGGCATCAACGTCAAGCCCTTTTATCATGCCGACGATTTTTCAGGCAAGTCCGCCCTAGCACCATCCGCTCCCCAAAACTGGAAGATTGGCCAAAGCATCTACGCCGGCAACCCTATCTTGGCCAACGAGAAAGGCGTAAAAGCCGTCGCAGGTGGTGTCGAAAGTATTCAATTTACCATTCCATCGGAAGATGTCGATTTCAAAATTCTTCTCCAGCAAATCGATGTGCGAACAATTCCGGTGTATTTGAACATGCCATTTTTATCGGAGCAGTTCGTGAAATCTGCCTTGGTATACACTTCGGCATCAGCACCTATATATTTCAATGTGGATATTGTAGGAAACTTGGCCCGCTCCGGAAATTGGTATTTCGACCACAAAAAAGATTATGACCTATTTTCAAAAATTTTAGATAGTGGGGCTTTACATGTTCTTCAGGTGGACATTTCATTGTATGAAAATGCAGGGGCCGATAGTACCCAACAATTGGGCTATGCCTTGGCCCATACCAATGACTACCTTCACCATTTATCCAAAAACGGGATGCTTGAAAAGCTCAAAAGCATCCATTTTAAAGTAGCGATAGGCAGTAATTACTTCTTTGAAATTGCAAAATTCCGCGCACTTCGCATCCTTTGGAAAACCTTAGCGGCGGAATACGACCTCGATTTTGACTGTCATATCACGGCAACACCTTCAAAGCGAAATAAGACCATCTACGACTACAACGTCAACATGTTACGAACGACCATGGAAAGCATGTCAGCGATATTAGGGGGTGCCAATACCATTTTTAATATGCCCTATGATGCCATCTATCATAAGGACAACGAATTTGGTGAGCGCATTGCCATCAATCAGTTGCTACTACTTAATAATGAAAGTTACTTCGATAAAGTATCCAACCCTGCGGATGGTGCCTACTTTATTGAGTCCATCACCCTACAACTTGCTGAAAAGGGCCTGCAACTATTCAAAAACATAGAGCAGAAAGGCGGTTTCCTAAAACAGCTGAAGGCACACACCATCCAAGAAAAAATCAAGGAAAGTGCATCGAAACAGCAACAGCGTTTCAAGGCACAAGAAGATGTTTTGGTCGGTAGCAATAAATTCCAAAACGAGACGGACAAGATGAAACAGCAGTTGGAGCTGCATCCCTTTGTTAAAATAAATCCGAGAAAGACGATTATCGAACCCATCATCGAAAGACGTTTGGCCGAAAACTTGGAAAAAAAGAGATTAGAAGATGAGTAGAAAAAACTTCCAACACCTCGTTTTAAATAAGTCCGACCTCGCGGACGCGACTGCCGATGGTACTGCGACTGCTGCCGCGACCAACACTACCACCGCCACTGCCACTGCCTCAACTGAAGAAAAAAGTGATAAAACTCGGTTTGAGACCGGTGAAAAAATAGGCCTCAAAAGTTCGTATACTGTAGCCGATGTCCAAAATCTGGAACACCTCAATTTCGCCGCAGGTATACCGCCTTATCTTCGAGGGCCTTACTCCACCATGTACGTCAAACGACCTTGGACGATCCGTCAATATGCCGGTTTCTCCACCGCTACGGAAAGCAACGCTTTTTACAGAAGAAATTTAAAAGGAGGGCAAAAGGGATTATCCGTTGCTTTCGACCTCCCCACCCATAGAGGCTATGACAGCGATCACGAACGGGTCGTCGGTGATGTGGGCAAGGCCGGGGTCGCCATCGACTCCGTCGAGGATATGAAAATATTGTTTGACGGCATCCCATTAGATAAGATGTCCGTTTCAATGACTATGAACGGGGCTGTGCTTCCGATTATGGCTTTCTATATTGTTGCTGCAGAAGAACAAGGTGTATCCAAAGAACTATTGGCGGGTACTATCCAGAATGATATCCTAAAGGAATTTATGGTCCGGAATACCTACATCTATCCCCCGGAACCCTCTATGCAGATTGTGGCCGATATCTTTGAGTATACCAGTAAATTCATGCCCAAATTCAATAGCATCAGTATTTCGGGCTATCATATGCACGAGGCCGGGGCGACCGCCGATATTGAATTGGCCTACACCTTGGCCGACGGTCTGGAATACATTCATACGGGACTGAAAGCCGGCTTGAAAATAGATGAATTCGCCCCCCGCCTATCGTTCTTCTGGGGCATCGGAATGAACCATTTTATGGAAATAGCAAAGCTGCGCGCCGCACGGATGCTCTGGGCAAAAGTCGTAAAGCAGTTCAATCCAAAATCCGAAAAGTCAATGGCCCTTCGTACGCATTGCCAGACCAGTGGGTGGAGCCTGACCGAACAAGATCCGTTCAATAACGTCGCACGCACCACCATCGAAGCCGCTGCGGCCGTATTCGGCGGAACACAAAGTTTGCACACCAACGCGCTTGACGAAGCCATTGCCCTGCCGACCGATTTTTCCGCACGTATCGCCCGAGAGACCCAAATTTTTCTTCAAGAGGAAACCAAAATCACAAAGACCGTAGATCCTTGGGCAGGCAGCTATTATGTGGAAAAATTGACACATGATCTCGCGCAAAAAGCCTGGGGACTTATGGA
>JBATUY010000302.1:0-14961 GCA_049671465.1 Pricia sp.
GTGAAGATACATTGAAGGCGATAATAGCCAAACTCCCTACTGATCAAGGGCAGACGCATCAGCATCTTGTAGTCGATTTTTCGGATTTCGAAGGCTATAAAAAGGTGATAGCGGCTTATTTCGAACAGCATACCTTAGATATCTTGGTCAACAACACCCAAGGTCCGTCTGCCGGGAACGCTTTGGAGAAACAGGTGCCAGATTATCAGGAAGCCTTTGACCTACTTTTCAAGACCGTGGTCTATACTACCGAGCTAGCGCTAAAACAGATGATTGAGAATAAATGGGGCCGTATCATCAACGTGGCCTCGGTCTCGGTAAAAGAGCCCTTGTCCTATTTGGCACTTTCCAATACCATTAGAGCGGCGGTAGTTACCTGGGCCAAATCTTTGGCCAGCGATGTGGGGCAGCACCACATTACGGTAAACAGCATTCTGACCGGCTATTTCGACACCGACCGTATCAACCAGCTCAATGCCAAAAAAGCGGAGCAGTCGGGCGTTTCTCCAGCTGACGTCCGTTCGGATATGGAATCGAAAGTACCTGTAAAACGCATCGGCGACCCGAAGGAATATGGCTATTTGGTAGCATTTTTGGCTTCGGAACAAGCGGGGTACATCACGGGAACGCAGATTCCCATTGATGGTGGGTTGTTGAAGTCGCTGTAATCTTTGAGTTGTATATTCTTAAGCAAAATTCACCGTCCGTTTTATTTGATTGTATTAATCCTCTTCAATATACCTAGTCGGTCCTCGCGGCTTCCACAATTAAAACCCCTTCCTCACCCATCCCCCGCATTCCCTAATTAATACTTGCCCATGGCATAGCTTTTGTAAATCTTTGTTGTGTAATTTTAATGCTATACTTTAGAAATGAAACTTCCTAAACTCATAGTTATCCTGAACATCCTCATTCTAACCATCCATATGGGCCATGCGCAAGCACCGAAGGAGTCTTACGATGCCCTATGGGAAAAGGTTCAAAAACTGGAAAATGATGACCTGACCAAATCGGCCCTGAAGCAAGTCCAGATTATTTCCGAAAAGGCGAAAAAGGAAAAAAATTCCGCACAAGTCGTCAAGGCGTTACTGTTCACTTCAAAATATACCTTGATTTTGGAGGAGGATGCCCAACTGAACATCATCAATGATTTTCGATCGGAAATCGAGAAAGCGGAATTCCCCACCAAGAGTGTTTTGGAGGGCTATTTGGCCCATATGTACTGGCAATACTTCCAACAAAATAGATATCAATTTTACGACCGTACCCAAATGGAAAACAAGGTAGATTCCGTAGATTTTCGAACTTGGGACCTTACTACGCTGTTCTATGAAATCAGCGCACATTTTGAAGCGTCCCTCGAAAATAAAGAAGCACTTCAGAAAACAGGGCTAGACGATTTCAAGGAAATTTTAAGGAAGCAAACCGATTCCGAAATCTACCGCCCTACCCTATATGATGTACTGGCCCACACCGCACTTGATTTTTACAAAACGAACGAAAATAGCATCACCCGGCCGGCCGATACGTTTGAGATCGATAACCCGGAACTACTTTGTGAAGCCTATGCCTTTACGCAACTGAAAATACGCACTCAAGACCCAACGGCATTGCAATCAAAAGCCTTGATGGTCTATCAAGAACTGTTGAAGTTCCATTTTTCCGATGCTGAGTTAGATGCCTTGGTGGATGTGGATACGGAGCGATTGGAATTTATCTATCAAAACGCTGTGTTCCCCAACAAAGATGAGGTCTACCTTGAAGTATTGCAGAACTCGGCCGAGAATTTTAAACAACACGCCGTATCCAGCCTGTATTCGCATGAAATCGCCCAATTGCTTGTAAAACAAGGCAACACCTACGCCCCGAAAACCAATGAGGCCCATCGTTGGAAGCAAAAGGAAGCCCTGGAACTTTGCGAATCGGTCATTGCCCGATTTCCCGAGAGCCGAGGGGCGGATAAATGTAAGGCGCTCAAATCACAAATTCTGGCGACCCAGCTTCAATTGACCGCTGAAACCCATATCCCGACCCATACCGAGGCACGGATTTTGATCGATTATAAAAATATCGAAAACCTGCAGCTCAGTGCACTTGAAATATCCCAAAAACAACTGACGCAACTGAACGAGCTGTATCGGGAGCCGGAAAAATTAAAATTCTTACAGAAATTATCGGTCGCAAAAACGTGGGAGGCCACGCTGAAGAATGAAAACGACTATCAACGGCACGACATCGAAGTGCTGCTTCCCGCATTGGATAACGGGCAGTACATCATTTTGGCGAAACCGCTGAACATGGATACTGGAAAATATGAAAATAAGACTTTTGCCTTTAGTCCCGTTCAGGTCACCGACATAGCCGTGGTCACCCATCAGCTGCCCGAGACCTATCAAATACAAGTTCTGCAGCGCGGAAATGGCCGACCCATTTCGGGCGCGAAAGTACAGTTGACCTACCGCAAAAACAATAACCAAGTCAATTCCAATTCAACCTTACGCACCGATTCGGATGGAGTGGTCAGCATTCCGTTATCCGACGATTATTGGCGCGACCTAAAGGTACAGGTCAGTGCTAACAATGACATCGCGTATTTCGGGGAGTTCTACATCAACAGAAGATATGACGTTCAAGACCCGAACAAAGTAACAAATGCCTGCTTTTTGTTTACCGATAGAAGTATCTACCGACCCGGCCAGCCCGTTTACTTTAAGGGAATTTTGATGGAAAGTCTTAAAGGATCTTCGAAAGTGCTACCGGAGCAAATGGTCTTTGTACGGCTCAACGATGTAAACGGTCAACAAGTTTCGGAGCTCGAATTGGAGACCAATGCCTTCGGTTCTTTCAACGGCGAATTTATACTCCCGAATTCGGGCCTGACCGGGGAATTTTCAATTCAGGTGAGCGCTGTTTCAGGTCTGGTTAGAGAGGATCATTATTTTTCGGTCGAAGAGTACAAACGCCCCAAATTCGAAACTTCGTTCGAGCCGGTAACCGATACGTTTCGGGTAAATGACAGTATCACGGTTAAAGGTACCGCCAACGCGTATGCAGGAAGCAACATTACCGATGCAAAAGTTAGTTATAGGGTCAAGCGTGTCGTGCGCTATCCGAGATGGTACTATTGGTCTTATCCGTATTTTGAAAGTACGCCCCGAGAAATCGCCCATGGCGAAACGAAAACGGATGCATCCGGCCATTATAAAATCGATTTTAAGGCTTTGCCGGATGCCGGAATATCCAAAGACCATCTGCCCACATTTCAGTATGAGGTCACTGCGGACGTTACCGACATCAACGGGGAAACCCATACCGCTACCACGCTTGTTTCCGTAGGCTATCACGCCCTGACCGCAAACATCGGCATACCCGACCGGCTAAACAAAAACAGCAAAACGGAGACCTTGGCCATTACCACGAAAAATCTCAATAATCAGCCGGTAGATGCCCGTGGTAAGCTCAAAATGTACAAATTGCAGGCACCCGATCAGGTGTTGCGCCCCAGACCGTGGCCGGCCCCTGATTATAAACAATGGCAGAAATCGGAGTTCAGAAATCACTTTCCGAACGAGGCTTATACCAATGAAGACGACCCTGATACTTGGGATAAAGGAAAACTGGTATGGGAATCGGATTTCGACACCGGGAAAACCACTAGGGTTCCGCTGGAATTATCCAAAAAATGGGATTCTGGAAAATATCTCATCGAACTGGAAACTACCGATGCCTTCGGACAAGAAGTGAAGGCCCTGGCGCGAACCACCCTGTATAGCGATGCCGACAAGCGATTGGCTGACCATAAGCTGTTTCAAATCTCAACGGATAAAGAGGCCTATTCCATTGGCGATAAGGTCGAAGTGTCCGTTGCTTCAGCATCCGAAGACCTGACCGTTTCGGTATTTGTCGAAAAGGATAAAAAAATAGTCAGCACCCACATCATCCGTCTCGATGATACTACAAAATCCTTTTCCGTTCCCGTCACCGAAGATGATTTGGGCGGCTTTGCGGTCAACTATAGCTATTCCGCCTACAATTCCTTTGCCTCCGGTTCCCTGCCCATTTCGGTACCCTATCCGAAAACGGATTTGCAAATTGAGACCCTGACCTTCCGTGATAAGTTGGCGCCCGGCACCGATGAAACGTGGTCCTTCACGATTAAAGGAGCTAAAGGCGACAAGGTTTCCGCAGAATTTTTGGCCAGCATGTATGATGCTTCGTTAGATGCCTTTGCCGATCATACTTGGCGTTTCGATCCCTTGATGCGACCTTCCTACTATTCCCAGATATACACCAACGCCCGTGAAAGTTTTGGGGTCGGCGCCTTTCGCGTTTATTTGGATAATGACCTTTATGCAGCTACGCCCCAGTTCTACGACACTTTCGATTGGTTTCAATTTCAGTTCGGTAGCGGTAACTACGCCATATTTGGCAATCAAAGGCTTAAACGGTCGGCTCCGGTGGAAACGATGGTCATGGAAATGGAAGCGGATGGTGGCAGCTTAAACGAGGTAGCTATGACAGGTCTTGCCGATTCGATCGGCCAAAACCCTAGCGCGAACAGTTCCGAACCGCAACGGGCAGAGGTAGAGGTAGAGGGCAACGAAGAAAAAGAGAGCGACATGAACGCGGTGCCGATTCGAAAAAATCTACGGGAAACCGCATTCTTCTTTCCACAGTTGCAAACGGACAGTGAGGGAAATGTCTCCTTTAACTTTACCACACCGGAAGCCCTGACCCAATGGAAATTACAATTGCTGGCCCATACTAAATCCCTAGAAAGCGCCATGAAAACCATGGAGGCCGTGACCCAAAAGGAACTGATGGTTCTACCCAATACGCCGCGGTTTTTAAGGGAAGGCGATGAAATCAGCATAAGCACCAAGATTGCCAACTTAACGGAAAAAATATTCTCGGGACAAGCCCAATTGGTCTTGACCGATGCGGTGACCAATGAAGATTTAACGGAAAAATTACTGGTTTCACCTTCAACAAGCGAAGACAGCACGCCTGCCAACAAAGTCCGTAGCATTACCCATAAAGCCGACCGCGCTGCCAACGGAGACAATGAACAAGATTTCCTCAAAAACTTTAAGGTCGATGCCATGGGCAATACCCAAGTCTCGTGGCGCTTAAAAATACCCGAAGGTGTTCATGCGGTACAGTACAAAATCATCGCCAAGGCCGGTGATTTCAGCGATGGGGAACAGCATTTACTACCTGTTTTGACCAATAGAATGCTGGTAACCGAAACGCTGCCGATGTGGGTCCGCAGCGATCAGACGAAAACGTTTACCTTGGATAAATTAAAGGATAATACCTCGACTACCCTCAAAAATCACAAGCTGACCTTGGAAATCACTTCCAACCCCGCATGGTACGCGGTGCAGGCCCTGCCTTATTTGATGGAATATCCGTACGACTGCAATGAGCAAACCTTTGCGCGTTACTACGCCAATGCATTGGCCACCTATATCGCCAATAGTAATCCGCGTATCCAAGAAGTCTTCAGGCAATGGGCGAATTCCGATGCCCTGATCGGCAACATGGAAAAAAATGAAGAACTGAAGTCGCTTTTGATCCAAGAAACCCCTTGGCTCCGCGATGCCCAATCAGAAGCCGAGCAGAAGAAACGCATCGCCCTTTTGTTTAATTTGGATAAAATGAAGAACGAGAAGGCCGGCGCATTGAACAAGCTACAAAACAACCAAAATCCATCAGGCGCTTGGGCCTGGTTCAAAGGCGGATTGGATAATCGCTTTATTACCCAGCACATCGTCGCCGGAATGGGACATCTTGAAAAACTGACGCCCGAATCGACATCTCCGACGACAAGCAAAATCAAAACAAATAATCCGATTAAACCTAGCGCGAGTGATTCGCGGCTTCAAAATAACCGAAATCCGGAACAGGAACAAATGATCAAAAACGCCATCGCCTATCTAGATGCCGAGTTTATTACCGAATACGAAAACATGAGAAGACGGGCTTCAGATATCAATGACGACCATTTGAGCCCTACCCAAATCCACTACCTCTACATGCGCAGTTTCTTCCCGGATATCAAAACTTCTAAAAAAGTCGATGATATCACGGCGTATTACAAAGGTCAGGCACAGCAGTACTGGACAAAAAAAGGACTGTATCCCAAAGGCATGCTGGCCTTGGCGCTACATCGCATGAACGATACAACGACTTCGAATAAAATACTCCGTGCCTTAAAGGAGAACAGCATCACCACCGACGAACTTGGCATGTATTGGAAGGAGAACAAAGCATCTTGGCACGCGTACCAGGCCCCCATCGAAACCCAGGCGTTGATGATCGAAGCTTTCGGGGAAATCCAAAACGACGCCAAAATCATTGATAATCTCAAAGTTTGGTTGCTCAAGAACAAACAGACCCATCAGTGGAAAACGACAAAGGCCACCACCGAAGCGGTTTACGCCCTGTTGTTACAAGGCAGCGACTGGCTATCCGTTACCGATGCGGTGGACGTGCTCGTAGGGGGAAAGAAAATCGAACCTTCCCGTTTAGAAAATGTAAAGGTCGAGGCAGGCACAGGCTATTACAAAACCGCTTGGGATAGTAAAGAAATCGAGCCCGAAATGGGCGAAGTGCAACTTAGCAAAAAAGGAAAGGGCATCGCATGGGGCGCTCTTTACTGGCAATATTTTGAGAATGTGGATAAAATAACATCCGCCGAGACCCCTTTAAAATTAAGGAAGAAACTCTTCCTAAAAACGAACACCGATACCGGCGAGGAGATTTCCGAAATCACTCCAAAAACCGATTTGAAAGTCGGAGATCTTGTCCGTGTTCGCATCGAGCTCCGAGCCGACCGCGATATGGAGTTCCTGCATATGAAGGATATGCGTGCCGCCGGTTTCGAACCGATCAACGTTCTCTCGCAATACAAATGGCAAGACGGCCTCGGCTACTACGAAAGCACTAAAGATGCCAGTACCCATTTCTTTTTCGACTATCTGCCAAAAGGCGTTTATGTCTTTGAATATGACGTAAGGGTAAACAATGTCGGGGAATTCAGTAATGGCATAACAACTATTCAGAGTATGTACGCTCCGGAGTTCAGTAGTCATAGCGAAGGCGTGCGAGTTGAAGTAAGGGAGTGAAAATATTCGGCACAGGGCCTTAGTTACGCCAACATCATATTATAGACCAAAACCCCGACCATAAATCCGAGACCCACACCGATTGCGATAATCAACATAAAAATCTTAATGGAAGTTTGCGATTCGATGTTGATCAATGCAATGGGGGACCCGTTCCTCAGAATTTCAAAAGCGTTCATTTTCTCTGCGGCCGAAGGTTCCCTTTTTGAAATTCGAAAGCGATTTTTATCGATTATAAATTGATGATCTGTAGTGGCACCCGAAGGCTTCTCAGAAACGGTAATACCGTTGAGCAACACCTTTTCTTTCCCGAAAAGAGTCTTAATGATTTCGATTTTATGATTTTCGATGTAGTATGTAGCAAGTTTCGCCATTGAATACTCTAATGTATACAATATCGAATCCGCTACAAATGAAAAAGTAAGGTCAAGGAAGTAAACTTACAATGACGTACATTAAAACGTATAACACTCTACGAAGTTTCGCACAAAAAAATATATATACATCTTGTTCCCTCCATTCTTAAAAGTGTACAACCGTCAATTTTTATCCTGAAACGGTCTACTTTCTTACGGTATAGTAGAAGAATGAAATTTCCCTGGTCAGAGCCGCCCATGTATCAAGCGGAATACAATTTAAACCCTAGATGAAATACATCCGATTTTAAATTTTTCTTCATAACCGTCGACGTAAGGCTTCCGATGCAAAGCTTTTGACGTAAAGCATCCGAAGCAAAGCTTCCGGCTCAAGCTTCTGGCTCGATGCATAGGGGAACTCCAATGATTAAAAATCTAACGGGTAACTTGTAGTAAAGACCTTATTCCGGCGGGTATTTCGCTAGGACCTTGGTCGCCAGCATCTTTAATTTTTCATCGCGTTCTTGCGGGATAACATTTTCTTTAAAGGGGCTCCGGCTTTCGGCTTGCCAAAACAGTTCATCTTTCTCGTTATCGACAAAATCAAACCGTATTTGACGTTCCATATTCGGCCCGCCTACGGGAATTCCCACGGACAGGCCACCACCTACATTGCGCCCTGAACCGCCCAAGCCTACCCCAACGGAATTATTCCTCGGTTTTTGAACTGCGTTGCTTTCGATATTTATAAAAAAGTCAGGTTCCTCGGTCAGCTTTATGCCTTTGGCCTTCATTTCAGCATCTACGGCGTCTAGCAGGCGTTTGGTGTCGAGCTCGCTCAGTCCCGTTCGCATTTCCGGATAGTAATTGTAGGTGGTATAGGTAGAGAAATCGACCTTATCATCATGGTCGTAATTGACCTTGACCGCGTTGCACGACAACAGCAGTGCCACCATTACAAAACAGGATATTTTTTTTAGTAATTCCATTTAAAAAAAGTTAGTCGGTAGCATCGTTCAACATCGCCCAAAGCCGATCTTTCAAGTCCGTAATACCCAACTGGGCCACGGAAGATACGAACATATAGGGCACATCTTTCAACTGTTTGTCAAGTTCCGTTCGCATTTCGGCTATTAGCTCTTCATCGAGCATATCGCTTTTTGAGATGGCCACCAAACGCTCCTTATCTATCAATTCGGGGTTGTATCTGCGGAGCTCGTCGAGCAAAATTTCATATTCTTTACCGATGTCGGCGCTATCAACGGGAATCAAGAACAAGAGCGTCGAATTCCGTTCGATATGGCGTAAAAAATAATGTCCCAAACCTTTCCCTTCAGCCGCCCCCTCGATAATTCCGGGGATATCGGCCATGACAAAACTTTGAAAATCGCGGTATTCGACAATGCCTAGATTAGGCTTTAGTGTAGTAAACTCGTAATCGGCAATTTTTGGCTTCGCAGAAGTGATAACGGAAAGTAAAGTGGATTTACCCGCGTTCGGAAAGCCCACCAATCCGACATCGGCCAGTATCTTTAGTTCTAAAATAACATCGATTTCCTGGCCTTCGATTCCAGGCTGGGCGTACCTTGGGGTTTGGTTGGTACTGCTTTTAAAGTGCCAATTGCCGCGCCCGCCCATACCGCCTTCGACCAGAATTTTTTCTTCGCCCTGCTCGGTAATCTCAAATAAAATTTCGTTGGTTTCGGCATGCTTCACGACCGTTCCCAGCGGAACGTCCATATACACATCGGCACCGTCAGATCCCGAACTGCGCGACTTGCTGCCGTGGCTGCCATGTTCTGCCTTAAAATGTTTTTTGAACCTATAGTTGACGAGCGTCCACAAATTTTCGTTACCGCGGAGTATCACATGACCACCGCGACCGCCGTCACCACCATCAGGGCCACCTTTGGTGATATATTTTTCACGATGTAAATGCACGGAACCCTTTCCGCCATTGCCAGATTCGGCATGAATTTTTACGTAGTCTACAAAATTACCTTCGGTCATAGTTCAACACTGTTTTTTGTAATGGCTACTTTTAAAGGGGTTCGGAGCGGGCTTGGTCAAGCTTCTTTAAAGCTCCTCGATAACCTTCCCCAATCGGTGCGTCACCGCATCGATCTCCCCGATACCGTTAACGCTATGAAATTTTCCCTGTTCCTCGTAGTATTCCTTGAGCGGGGCGGTTTTTTGATTGTATTCTTCGAAGCGGTTTCGGATTTTTTCTTCGTCTTGATCGTCGGTGCGGCCGCTTACCTTTCCACGCTCCAATAGACGCTGTATCAGCACCTCGTCATTGGCATCTAAGGCAATGGTAGCATCGATTTTTAAATCCTTCTTCTTTAAAAAGGCATCCAAGGCGTCTGCTTGTGCCGTGGTTCTGGGGAAACCGTCGAAAATAAATCCGCTGGCGTCGGGATTTTTATTTACGGCATCCTCCAGCATTTTTATAGTGACCTCATCGGGCACCAGATCGCCCTTATCCATGTAAGACTGGGCCAGTTTGCCGAGCTCGGTCTCGTTCTTGATGTTGTACCGGAACAGGTCGCCCGTCGATATATGTTTTAAGTTGTATTTTTCCTTTAAAAATTCCGCTTGCGTACCCTTTCCGGCACCCGGTTTCCCGAACAGAACGAGATTGATCATGTGTTTTTGGTTTAGTTGGTAGACCTCCCTGAGATTGCGGCCCAATTCTTTATAGTCCAATCCGTAGCCTACGATAAATTTATCGGGGATTTCTATGCCCCAATAATCGATGGCATATTCCCCATTGTAAATTTCCGATTTATAAAAGAGACTGGCGATTTTGAATTCCTTTACGTTGGTATTCGAGAAAAGATGGATCAACTCCTTTAAAGTACGGCCGGTATCGATGATATCCTCTAAAATGATAACGCTTTTGCCCTCGATGTTTTCCGGAACGTCTAACAAGGTTTCGACGATGCCGGTCGAGGTAAGCCCCTGATATGAGCTCAATTTCACGAACGAGACCTCGCAATTATGCGGATAGGCCTTTAGAAAATCGGCAACGAACATAAACGATCCGTTGAGCACCCCGACGAAAATCGGTGTCTCGTCTTTGTAATCGGCGGCCACTTTGTTCGCTACACGCTTTACGGCGGCCAAAATTTCGGCCTCGCTTAAAAAGGGCTTGAAAAATTTATCATGGAGTTGTATCACCATTCAAGATTTGGAAAAACCCAAATATAGCATTTTGAATCCGCTTTTTATAGCCCGCCGGGTTCGTTTTGGGAATTCGACGTATTTTTGTGGAATAACAGCGCTTATGTCAATCGAAAAGTCAAAAAACTATTTCTCTTCGGATTTTAAACTAGGGATTCTAGGCGGTGGCCAATTGGGCAAAATGCTGCTCTACGAAACCCGAAAATTCGACATCCATACCATGGTGATGGATGCTTCAAAGGATGCACCTAGCCGTATCGCCTGCAACGAATTCGTACTGGGCGATTTGATGGATTTCGATGCCGTCTACGATTTCGGGAAGCAGGTCGACGTACTGACCATCGAAATCGAGAATGTCAATGTCGATGCCTTGGAAAAATTGGAGGACGAAGGGCTTGCCGTATATCCGCCTACAAGTGCCCTTCGGATTATACAGAACAAGGCCCAGCAAAAATTGTTCTATGTGGATAGAGGGATACCCACCGCCGATTTCCACCGTTTTGCCTACAAAAGCGAGATTGAGGACAGCATCGCCAATGGCGGGATGGGTTTACCGTTTATCTGGAAGGCCGCGCGCTTTGGTTATGACGGCCAAGGCGTAAAAGTAGTGCGCAAACTCGACGACCTGCAGGGCCTGCCCGATGGGGAATGTATTGCCGAAGAGATGATCGATTTCAAGAATGAACTGGCCGTTATCGTTGCCCGCAGTACAAGCGGCGAAGTAAAAACGTATCCCGTGGTCGAAATGGAATTCCATCCCGAAGCCAATCAGGTGGAGTATGTCATCTGTCCCGCTCGTATCGACGCCAAGGTAGCTGCCAAGGCACAGGAAATTGCGCTATTGGTCGCCGATAACATCAAGCATGTCGGCCTTTTGGCGGTGGAGCTTTTTCAGACCCAAGACGATAAAATTTTGGTCAACGAGGTCGCTCCCCGGCCCCATAATAGCGGACATTATAGCATAGAAGCCAGTTATACCAACCAGTTCGAACAGCACATTCGCGCTATTCTTGGTCTGCCCTTGGGCGATACCCGCAGTAAGGTTGCCGGCATTATGGTCAACCTGGTAGGTGCAGAAGGCCATACCGGCGATGTAGTCTATGAAAATATAACTGAAATCTTGGGGATGCAAGGCGTCACACCCCATGTATATGGTAAAAAACAGACCCGCCCGTTTCGGAAGATGGGACATGTGACCATTGTCAACGCCGATGTTGCAGAAGCCCGTAGAATTGCGCAGCAAGTGAAGGAAAAAATAAAAGTGGTAAGTCAAGAGATATGAATAAAGTAGCCATTGTAATGGGCAGTACCAGTGACTTGCCCGTAATGCGGGATGCCATTGACATCCTTAAAGAATTCGGAATTGCCGTCGACGTCGATATCGTATCCGCCCACCGAACCCCCGAAAAATTGTTCGATTTCGGCAAGAACGCCCATACCAAAGGGTATTCCGCTATCATCGCCGGGGCCGGCGGTGCGGCACATCTTCCGGGCATGGTCGCCGCCTTGACCCCTTTGCCCGTTATCGGGGTGCCCGTAAAAAGCAGTAACTCCATCGATGGGTGGGATTCCGTGCTCTCCATTCTGCAGATGCCGGGCGGGGTTCCCGTAGCGACCGTTGCTTTGAACGGCGCCAAGAACGCCGGGATTTTAGCTGCCCAGATCATCGGAGCCTCCGATGCGTCCGTTCTCGATAAGATTATCGCCTACAAAGAAGGATTGAAAGCCAAGGTTATCGAAGGGGCGAAATCGGTCAACAGTGGGAAGTGAGCAAATCCCAAATCACTAATCCCAAATTTAATTATCCAAATAAATCCAATAACTTCCATATGAACCCCCTTCTCAAAAAATTCGATACCGCCCCATTTTCCCAAATCAAAAACGAGCACTTCAAGCCGGCCATTCTACAAGCGATCGAAGAGACCCGTTCAGAAATCGATGCGATAACGGACAGTCCCGAAAAACCGTCCTTTGAAAATACCATCGAGGCCTTGGAGTTTTCCGGGCAACAACTCGACCGCGTCACCAGTATTTTCTTCAACCTGAATTCCGCGGAGACCAATGACGATATCCAAAAAACTGCGCAAGAGGTTTCTCCCCTACTCTCCGAATTCAGCAATGACATTACCCTCAATGTGGCCTTGTTCGAGAGAATAAAAGCGGTCTACCATCAAAAAGACGAATTGAATCTATCTACCGAACAACAGACCTTATTGGATAAGAAGTATAAGAGTTTCAGTAGAAACGGGGCCAATTTGCCCGATGCTAAGAAGATGCGCTTGCGTGAAATCGACGCGGAACTCTCCAAACTGAAGTTGACCTTTGGAGAAAATATACTGGCTGAGACCAACAATTATGAGATGCACCTGACAGACGAAGCCGACCTGGACGGCCTTCCGGACGGTGAAAAAGAAGCAGCGGCACAATTGGCGGAGTCCAAAGACAAAAAGGGATGGCTGGTAACCTTAGATTACCCGAGCTACATTCCCTTTATGAAATACGCCAACAAACGCGAACTCCGCAAAGAACTGTCCCTTGCGTTCGGCAGCAAAGGTTTTCACGGCGATGAACGCGACAACCAGAAAAACGTGCTGCGCATTGCCCAGCTACGCCATGAGAGGGCCCAACTTTTGGGCTATAAGACCCATGCCCATTTCGTACTGGAAGAGCGTATGGCCGAAACGCCCGAAAAAGTAACCGAATTTCTGAACGAGCTGCTCGAAAAGGCCAAACCTGCCGCACAGCGGGAATTCAAACAACTCGAAGATTTTGCCAAAGAACGCGATGGCATCGACCGATTGGAAAAATGGGACGGCAGCTACTATTCCGAAAAACTGAAACAGAAGCTGTTCGACCTTGACGACGAAAAATTGAAACCCTATTTCAAACTTGAAAATGTGATTACAGGGGTCTTTACCATTGCCGAAAAGCTGTTCGGACTCCGTTTTGAAGCGGTCAGCGACGTCGACACCTACCATGACGAGGTCAAAACCTATCGGGTCTATGATAACGACAACGCCTTTGTATCCCTCTTTTATGCAGACTTCCATCCCAGAAAAGGAAAGCGCGGCGGTGCCTGGATGACATCTTACAAACCGCAATATAGAAAAGACGGGGAGAACGTAAGACCGCACATATCCAACGTGTGCAATTTTACAAGAAGCACTTCGACCAAACCTTCCCTATTGACCTTTAATGAAGTTACCACCCTGTTCCACGAATTCGGCCACGGTCTGCACGGGATGTTGGCGGATACCGTTTATCCGAGCCTTTCGGGCACTTCAGTATACTGGGATTTTGTGGAACTGCCCAGCCAAGTCATGGAAAATTGGTGCTACGAAAAAGAAGCCCTGGAACTCTTCGCCACACATTATGAGACCGGGGCTCCTATACCCATGGAACTCATCACAAAAATCAAGGACTCGGCCACCTTTCAGGAAGGGATGCAAACCCTACGCCAATTGAGTTTTGGGCTGCTGGATATGTCGTGGCACGGGGCTGACCCATCAGGTATTACAGACGTCAAGGCCCACGAAGACCAAGCTTTTGATGGTACAAAGCTATACCCGGAAACCCCGGAAACCTGTATGAGCACGGCCTTCGCACATATTTTTCAGGGCGGGTACGCTTCCGGATATTACAGCTACAAATGGGCAGAGGTGCTCGATGCCGACGCTTTTGCCTATTTCAAGGAAGAAGGTATCTTCGATAAAACCGTCGCCGCGAAATTCAGGGAAAACGTACTTTCGAAAGGCGGAACGGAAAACCCGATGGTACTCTACAAGAGGTTTCGGGGGGCGGAACCCAAAGTTGAAGCCTTATTGGAACGCGCGGGACTTTTAATAAAAAATGAGAAATTACCTACAAATGAGTCAAATTATTTGCGAAAAAGATTATGAAAAGCAAAAATATTCTCCTACATTTGTTATTCATAAGTAGGTTAAAAAGGTTATATCAAAGTAATTTTTTTTAACGACTAAAGAGGGCGTGGGGACGCCCTCTTTTTTTATGGCCGTAATGTCCATCTGTCAAACCGCCCGTTCCAAGTTGCTTATACTTTCCCATATTCTTTCGCATCCATATGACTTTCACGACCTTTGCCCAAAATAGCGACTATGATTCTTTTTGTTGATATGGACGAGGTGATGGCCGATACCTATGGCGCACACGTTGAAATTTATAACCGAGATTACCAAGAAAATTTGACCCTTGAGACCTGCGCGGGCAAAGAGGTCTGGCATACGGTTCCCGAAAACCGACAGGCCAGTGTACGCAACCACGCCCGCAAC
>JBATUY010000303.1:0-2386 GCA_049671465.1 Pricia sp.
GGCGTATACCTTCATGGCATCGCTTCCCAATTGCCCCAATCCCGCCTGTTGCTCGGTGCGGGAGTTGAAGATCAGGGCCTTTTCGGTATCAAAATTAAAACGGATGCTATCGGGCCGTACCTCGTTATCGCCCTGTTTGAAGAAAGGAAGCTGTGTATAATTGCCCAATGAATCTTTTAAACGCCCGGCGTAAACCTCGTTCTTAACATAGTCCATTACGATAATACCCGCCTTAAGTTCGGTATCTTGATAATAAATTTCAGCCTCGTTGTACAGATATATTTTCTGTTCTCTTTGGCTAAGATGAATGGAATCTTTGGCTTTGTACCTGATTTTGTCCAGCAACATCTCCTGATTTCGGCTAGTTGGTCTTGCTACCGTAGAATCTTTTACCAGGGTATCTACTTGTATGGGCTGCGGGTAGAGCGGGGCAATAAGGGTATCTTTTTCGGCCTTGATGGGCAAGGATATCAAACCATCTTCTTGTGCGAAAGCCGACCAGCAGCCAAGCCATAGCAAAACGAGTAATACTAAACGATGATTGTTTGATTGCAAGACTTTAAATCCTATTTTTGTAATCGTTTGGCTTGGAGTTTTTGGCGGAAACCTGAGATAACGGAGTTCAAACTTACATATATTTTTCGTTCCCGTACTAGGGAGTTACCACAAATTTAACCAAAATGAAGGCATCTAAATACAGTCGAAATACAGACCTGAAACGGCTTTTTTTGTTTCCGTTCGGGGGGGTACTTGTACTGCTGCTGACCTCCTTTTACACCAATACCTTTACCGATACCGTCGATAAACGCAACGACAATAAATTTACGGTGGTACTCGACGCCGGTCATGGCGGCCACGACCCCGGAAATCTGGGCAATGGATACAAAGAGAAGAACATCGCCCTAAACATTGTTTTGAAGGCGGGGGCGCTGTTGGAGAAGAATCCCGATATCGAGGTCATTTATACACGAAAAGACGATACGTTCGTCGACCTATACGTCAGGGGCGAAATCGCCAATAAGGCGGGGGCCGACCTTTTCGTATCGGTGCATTGCGATTCACATACCTCAAAAGCACAAGGCGCTGGCACCTTTGTATTGGGGCTACACGCGAACAAACAGAATTTTGAGATCGCCAAAAAAGAGAACTCCGTTATTTATCTAGAGGATGACTATAAAAGCCGGTATGCAGATTACGATATCAATTCCCCCGAATCGGTCATCGGCCTGACTATTATGCAAGAGGAATTTCTCGACCAGAGCATCGCCTTGGCCAAAGCGATACAGGATAATTTTTCAAAAAAGCTGAACCGCGTCGACCGCAAGGTAAAACAGGCGGGCTTTATCGTACTGCACCAAACCTTTATGCCCAGCGTACTGGTAGAAACAGGATTTCTTACCAACAATGAGGAGGGCGCCTACCTGAATTCCAGTAAAGGGCAATCACAGATGGGTACCGCCATTGCCGAAGCCGTCTTGACCTATAAGAAGGATGCCATGGCGAACATTGCCGATTTTAATCCGGGTACCGTGGTCAAAGTACCGGAGCCTGAGGATAGGGCGGGCAAGAGGGGTAAAACGCGAGAAGCCCGGAACGAGAGTTCCGATGAACCCGGCGAGGTGGTGGTCAGTGCCGAGCCCGCTGTATCCGTAGTAGAAAGAAAGGCAAATTTGGAAAGGGAAAAGGCCCAGCGTGAAGCAGCCGATCTGGAGAGGGAAAAGACTTTGAAGGAAGAGGCCGCGAAGGAAAAGGCCCAGCGGGAAGCAGCCGATCTGGAGAGGGAAAAAGTTTTGAAGGAGGAGGCCGCGAAGGAAAGGGCACAGCGTGAAGCGGCCGATCTCGAGAGCGAGAAGGCGATGAAAGAAAAGGCCTCGGAAGACAAGGCGGAGATTATCTATAAAGTACAGCTCATGGCCAGTGCCAAAGACCTTCCCTTGCGCCCCGCCTCCTTCAACGGACTTAGCAAGGTGGCCAAAGAGCCTATTAAAAATCTGTATCGTTATGTTTACGGACATACGAGTTCGGTGGAAGAAGCTAAAATGCTGAAATCCAATGCCGATATGAAAGGGTATCCTACTTCGTTCATCGTCGTATATCGCAACGGGGAACGCATCAGTTTCCGGGAAAGTAAAAAATATATATCCGGTCAATGATCAATACCCACAATCCCGCCGAGAAAATCCCGTTATGCCTTTTGGCGGCTAATTTCATCTCATAAGCAGTAGGGGGCTGTCGGCATCAAACACCGATACGATATTTCCCACTATATTTGTAGTAGCGATAATTAACTAATCCGCTTCCATATTTTATATCTAATTTTGTGAATCATCAATAGAACTACGTTTGAAACTATCTAGGGAAATAAAGACAGGCATCATCGTCATTG
>JBATUY010000304.1:0-4411 GCA_049671465.1 Pricia sp.
ATTTAGGCTTGCGCCGAAGGATAGGTTGGTCTGGTCGAGGTCACTGCGGGTGCGTTCGCCTGAATCCATTGCTTCTTCCGAATACTCCAAAAGGTTGTTGATGCTGATGAAACTGAATCGGGCGCGCTGATTTTTGTTGATGTCATACAGTAGCTTGCCGGTAAAATCATAAAAATAAAAATTGCCGTTACCGTTCACTTCACTGTCTTCAAAAACGCGGGTAAAGAACTTTTGATAGGTAGGGGTATTCAAAACATCGGTAAGGGAACGCCGGGCGGATACCTGAACGGCGAGCTTATCGGAAATCGGTACGTGGCCGTAGGCATCGGCACCGATAAGGTTGACGCCGGCCCCGCCATAGAATTCATCTGAAATGGAATCCTTTGTACGAATGTCGATGATGCCGCTGACTCCTTCGCCATATTGGGCGCTTGAACCGTTTTTTGTCAATATTACTTTATCGGTCAGGTAGGGATTAAAGGCGGATATCAGCCCGAAGAAATGGCCGGATTGGTACATTTTGATTCCGTTCCAAAGTACAAGGTTCTGGTCGTTGGTGCCGCCGCGAATGTTGATGTTCGAAACTGTTTCGTCAATACTCTCGATGCCCGGCAAGGCTTGAACGGTCTGCAGAACATCGGGTTCGATCAAACCGGGAAGGATGCCGAATTGTTCGCTGTTCATTTCAATACTGCCATCGATTTGTTTGACAAGACCTTTGGTAAGCAGTTCGTAGACGACGACTTCTTCCAATTCTTGGTAGAATTGTGCCAGCAACAAGGTTTTACAAGGTTGGTTTTTGGCCAAATCCCCGGCGCTGACGAATAAGGTTTTGAATCCGATATGCTTGATTTGAATTTTGGCGGTGCGCGGTACGTTGGCGATGCTAAAATAACCGTCTGGATCGGTTATCACTGCGGTTTGTGTACCCAGAACTTCAACGGATGCCCCGGTAAGCGTATTCTGCTCAAAATTATCCAAAACTATCCCACAGATATCGAGGGTCGTGCGCTGTGTAACCGTGTAATACCGGTCATTGAGTTTTTGGATCTGTAGTTTGGTCTGTCTTTGGATATCCTCTAGAATAGCCTCTAGATTTTCTGTTTTTGGAAGGATGATTTCGATGGCGCGAAGGTTATCGTCGGCATACGAAAACTTGATTTCAAAATTACGTTCTAGCTGTTGAAGGAAGGCAACAAGGGAAACAGGGGATGCACCTTCTTGGGCAGCAATATTTTTAGCAATTAAAAATAGGATAAGACAAAGCAGGGCAAGCGTACGATTACGGGGTGTTTTCGCCATAGAAGAGCACTTTGTCGCCCTCAAATTTAAACTTTATTTGCGAAGGGACACTAATACTTTTCAAGGCAAGTTCCGAATCTGAATTGCTGAACGAACCGGTAAACAATTGTTCCAAATCGATATTTTGGGTCTCGACCGCGATATCATGCTGGCGTTCAAATTCATCGAGCACGAATTTTAAGGGAACGCTTTTAAACGAACTTTCGTCGTTGATCCATGAAGGTTCTGATTCGCCGGGGGCACCTACATCGGCAATCTCGCCGTTGATGGCGATGAAGGATTTACCTGCTGTCAATTTGACTTCCATTTCGTTAAAACGCACACTGACCAGCCCTTCAAAGCAAGTCACCTCGAAAAATCCGGCTCTGTTTTCTACATTGAACTGCGTGCCTAAGACCGATATATCTCCGGCAGTGGTCGCAACGGTGAAGCGTTTTCCCTTTGCGACCTTAAAAAAAGCTTCGCCCTTGAGGTTGACGTTGCGTTCTTTGTCCCATTTGCTTTTACTGAAGGATAGTTCGGAATCGGCATTCAGAACCACTTCTGAAGCATCGGGCAAGCTGAAGGTCTTACTTTCGGCAAAGGATGTGGAAATGTTTTCGTTCAGCGTGTTCAGGTAAAAGTAAGCACCTACCATGAGTACCGCCGCAGCGGCCGCGACCCGTAAAAAGGTTCTAAAAGGATGTAATTTCACGATTTTGGTGTCCTGAAGCTCACATCGGTTCTTTAACGCTGAAAAAGCGGTATCGGCATCGAAAACAGGGGCTTGCAAATCATCGGAAGCATCAATGATACTCTTGTAGGAAGCGTAGGCTTCAGAATTCTTAAATTCCGTAAGCTCCGCCCCGCTGAGGTCGCCGTTAAGCCATTTTGCCAAGTAATTTTCTTGCATTAATTCTATCTTAGTGTCTTAATAACAACTTGTTGGGGCGATACCCTACCTTTTAAATCCCGTCAATTTTCTCCCGCAGCGATTTTAGGGCCAAATGCATCCTTTTTTCTATGGCCTTGACGCTGACCCCTTCCATTTCGGCGATTTCGGCGTATTTTTTTCCGTCGATACGATGCAGCAGAAAGGTGATGCGCTGGTTTTCCGGTAAAGCGTTCAGGGCGTGGTCCAGTTTTTCCTTGAATTGGGCCTCTTCCATCAGAAATTCCGGATTTTCGTGGGTGGTTTTCAGGCTTTTATCTGCATACTTCAAACGTACTTTCTCCGCTTTTATGACGTTGAGGTACAGGTTATTGGCAACGGTGTACACGTACGATTTCGCTCTTTCGGGGGCTACCTTGGCGCAATTCTCCCACAGCTTTAAAAACGCTTCTTGAACGGCGTCATAGGCTTTTTCCTCGTTGCCGAACTTATAATAAATGTAGTTGAAGATCGTTTTAGAATGGGCCTTGAATACCGTATCGAATACTTGCTCCTCGCAAACATTGCCTGTATCTTTACTTTTCAATGGGGATTTTTTTCAAAGATATCCGAAAAATTTTAAAGAAGTAGGGTATTTTCACCAGAGGGTGTTTTAGAAGAAATGAACACCTCTTATCATTTGATTTATAGCGGATTCGAGATGGCCCCAAAGCCAAAAAATTATGCATGATATTTTTAAATCGGTGTTGAATGTCTGCCTTCTGGCCGTAGCGATGACCTTTGCGGCCTGTCAGAACGATGTGCCTTTCGAAGCGGATATCGACGCGGAGCGTACGCTAACGGCTACATCGGCCATTATCGATATGATGAAACGCACCACTTCGAATGACGGCTCTTATGACAATATTGTAGACGGGGCCAGTTGTATAGCTATCCAGTTTCCTTACTCAGTGGTCGTGAACGGTTCCGAACTTCTTATCGCATCGATGGAAGACCTCGAAAACATTGAAAAAATTTTGGATGCCGCGGAAATCGAAGAAGCATATACTTCGGTAGACGAACCGCAACAAAGTATATCGATTATCTTTCCGGTTACGGTCAGGTTATCCGATCAGACCGATATCGTGGTTGACAGCCAAGCGGTCTTGGAAGACCATGCGAAACAGTGCATTGAAGGCGGTGATGATGCCGATATCGAATGCATAGATATGAGCTATCCGATCGAACTTTTCACTTACAACCCCGACTTGCAGCAGACGGGCAGTGTTGTGGTCGGGCACGATCAAGAATTTCGTCGTTTCTTGGCCGGACTTACCGAAAGCGATCTTATCAGTATAGATTTCCCCCTTACTTTTAGGTTGCATGATAGTACCGAAATCACGGTAAACAGCAACGCGGCACTGGCCGATGCGCTGCAAAGTGCCATGGATGGTTGCGACGAAGATGACGACAATGATTATAACGATGACGATTTTACCAAAGAAAGCCTTGACAGCCTTTTGGTCACCTGTCCGTGGTCGGTCAGAAAATTGGAGGCGGTGGTCGTGGACAGTGTGGTGCAGGTGCAAGAGGATATACTGACTTTTTTGGAGGGTGGCACCCTGGTATCCAATAACGGTGCCATGCCGGCGCAAGAGGGAAAATGGTCTGTTGCCGTTTCCGACAATGCGGTTTTTGTTACCCTAAACGTTGAGGATGCCTTTGATTATAATGGCAAGCGATACACCTACCGGATCGGGGAAGATACCCTAAAAATGCACAGTGATGAAAGCGGCGAAATCGTTCTTGAACGCCTGTGCGGCTACCAAAATTAGTCCTTTTCACATCTCCTTACAGTACCGAGCATCCTTCGAAAAAAGGGTGCTTTTTTGTTCCCGTGTTTATGCTTAAATTTGACGCTATTCAAAAATACAGATTCGATGTTCGATAGTTTAAGCGAAAAACTGGATAAGGCCCTCCACACCCTCCGCGGCCATGGGCAGATTACCGAGATCAACGTAGCGGAAACCACTAAGGAAGTACGAAGGGCGTTACTTGACGCGGATGTCAACTTCAAGATTGCCAAGGAATTCACCAATCGGGTACGGGACAGGGCTTTGGGCCAGAACGTACTGACTACCTTACAGCCGGGGCAATTGATGGTCAAGATCGTAAAAGACGAATTGACCCAGTTGATGGGCGGGGAGAACGAAGGTATCGACCTATCCGGTTAGCCGTCGGTCATTCTGATGTCGGGCC
>JBATUY010000305.1:0-3118 GCA_049671465.1 Pricia sp.
GTTCTTATAGTTCATATAGAGAATGATTTCGTCGATCAGCCTGAAATCATCGGCGTAGGCATCTACCAAATGCATCTGGTTGGCAAAGTCGTAGCCGGCGTAACCATATTTATATACCTGAACATCGCCCAATTTCTCTTCGACGCGTTTGGCGATCGAAGAGTCGTAGTCTTGATGAAAGCCTTCGATAAACGAATCGCCGACAAGCGCTATTTCATAGGTATCTGCGGAGGGCGCATATTCCCGGTGCGAATTAAATCCCGATTTATTGATATTGAATTCCGAGAAATTTTGATTGCGGTTTCCGGTTACGGCGTATCCTGTGTTGTCGGGCATCCTTTTTTCTACTCCGTATTTATCGATGAAACGCGGGGGGTCTTCGGTGTACAAGTGTAGTATCCTTACCAATCCTTCCAAGAGAAGCAGGATCAAAAAGATATATAGGACGGATTTTAGTATGAATTTTTTCATGGGATATCCTCTTAAAACTGAAAATAAATAAACGAACGGTTTACCCCGTCATCGTAGAACAATAAGATACCCAAAACCACGAGAACATACAAAAAGAGCCTAACAACCTTATTCTGGAATTTAAAGGGACTGCGCTCATCTTTGCGGATAAGGTATTCGTACACCGTAAATACGACAAGTAGTACGAAAAAATCGAGCATACGATACCCCATAGGATGCATATAGGGCGCATAGCTGAAATCGGATGCAATCCGGTCAATGTAGCCAAAGGCCTCGCCTATTGATGGCGATCTAAAGAAAATACGCGAGAAGGTGACCAGGGCAAAGGTCAGCAACACCTGAAAAACCTCTTTAATAGATGGTAACCAAGAGTTCTCGGCAATTACATTATCGGCGTATAAACGGTTGCGGCCCATTAAAAACACGGGAATATAGAGTAGCGCGTGAATGCCGCCCCAGACGACGAACGTCCAGTTGGCACCATGCCACAGGCCGCTCACCAAAAAGATGATGCAAATATTACGAACGGATTTCAGTTTGCTCACGCGAGATCCCCCGAGCGGAATGTAGATGTAATGCCGAAACCAGGTGGATAGCGAGATGTGCCACCGTTGCCAATATTCCGCCATGTTCCTGGAGAAATTGGGATACTTAAAGTTGGACATCAACTCGATGCCGAACAGTTTGGCGGTACCTATGGCGATATCGGTATACCCGCTAAAGTCACCGTATACCTGAAAACTGAAGAGACAGACGCCCAGAATCAGGGTAGAGGCGGGGTAGTCGGCATAATTCGCAAAAATATCATCTACGATAGGGGCGAGCGAATCGGCGATGACCATTTTTTTGAAAAAGCCCCATAAAATGAGTTTCAATCCGCTAGATGCTTGATCGTAGGAAAAGATCCGTCGTGAATTGATTTGTCCCAAAAGGTTCGACGCCCTTTCGATGGGTCCTGCGACCAACTGTGGAAAAAAGGCCACGAAAGCGGCGAAGGAAACGAAGTTTTTGGTGGGCTCGAGTTTTTTATAGTAGATGTCAAAGGAGTACGACATGGTCTGAAAGGTATAGAAAGAGATACCTACCGGAAGAATGATACGCAGCGTCCACACACTTTTGATCTGGTAGCCCATAGCGGCAAATGAATCGACGAACGAATCGACGAAAAAGTTGTAATACTTAAAGAAGCCCAGTAGGCCGACGTTACAGATGACGCTCACCCAGAGCCAAAGTTTAGCCTTTTTCTTGTCATCAAGATGTTTATGAATGGCTTGGCCCACGTAAAAGTCGAGTAGGGTACTGAAAGCGATGAGAAACAGAAAGCGCCAGTCCCACCAACCATAAAAGATATAGCTCGCGACAATGACCAGAATATTCTGAATACGAAGGCTCTTCTTGAAAACGAACCAGTAGAGTACGAATACAGTCGGTAAGAACAGCAGAAATTCGAGGGAATTAAAAAGCAATTTCGGTAGGGTTTAGTGTCGGCGTTTATGTCTTAGTATTGGTCATTCGGTGTTGAACCGGGTCCACATCATTTTAACTCGTAATCAGTCTCCCTATTGAAACGATGCCAAGACCTTTTTAGTCTTACCGATCAAATAAAAATTATTTGGGGTACCGGGCACCGCGTAGGCTTTGATATCGCTGTACCGCCCTTCATTAAGATACAAATACTCAAAAAGAAGTAGTCTCAGGTCTTGGTTTTCGGGATTTTCCGGAGCCAATGGGGTCGCGGTGTCAAGCTTTACATCCTTCGTTATCTCGGTAAAAGTATAGCTTTTATTTTCGACCGGTTTCGCGGCTTTGTTCTTAAACCGGTAGGTCAAGCGGTGTATTTTTTCGTTGATATTTTTCTGTCGCAGCTGCTGCTTAAGATCAAAGAATTTTTTAAGGAACAGGGCGATGGCCTTCGCCTGAATCGATTTGGTATCGTAATATATATGGTATTCAAAATCATAGGTTTGGGTCGACCATCGGGTTTTGTAGTCGAAAAATCCCTTCGAAAAATCGAAAGTTTTTAGGTCGTTCGCCAGGCACCATTCCAACAGCGCCATTATGGTAATAGATCCGAGGTGGAACTTGGCATAGTCGATGTCGAATACGGTAATCGCATCAAAAAGGATATCCTCCGAAAAAAAGTTCAAGGTAACCCCGATCGGCGTGCTGTCGTTGTAAATTACGAAAAGCGACGCCTCGCCTTTCAAAAGCATCGGGTAGGTGACCTCATAGTAAAATTGCCATTCTTTGGGATCGAGATTGTTGTTCGTCACCTGCTTGTCGTCAAAACGCTTTTCGAGCAATTGCCGAAAACAGTCGAACACGGTGTCATACGTATCCCTTGCCATTTCGCCTCGGTACATGACATAGCGCACGTCGAAGGATGCTTCAAAACGTTTTTTGTATTTTTTTAATTTATACCTACTGCTTTTACTGAAAGAAGTTGCTAAATAGCCGTTGAGGTCCTTGAAAGGTTCCAGATCGATCAAAAAGCCGGGATATTGTCTGCTGCGATAAAGCCCAAGTGACGCGTTGGTTTGGGTATTTACCTCGAAATAACCCGGAACGTCATAGATCAAAAACGTCTTGTTTTTAAAATCCTCCGTATTTTCAGGGTTCAGCGTATAGTCGATACCTTTGGTAAAGG
>JBATUY010000306.1:0-2147 GCA_049671465.1 Pricia sp.
AATACGGATTGATAGGGCCTGTACCCGTAATGTGCTCCAGAATCAACTCAGGGTAGATATCATCCTTTATTTTGGTAGCCAAGTAGTGCTCAATATCGCCTCCATCGATCTTCCAGTACTTGATACCCGCATATTTGCTCCATTCAACGAATTTTCTCATTTGTTCTTCCGATGGATTGCCCCTGACCCATAAACCAAGACCTTTCCATCCTAGGCCTTTAATATCCTCGTTCATTCGTCTTATCCGATCCTTAGGCTCCAGCTTTGCGTATCTCGGGAAGTCAAGTGTGTCCATTTTCAAGGTGAAAAAAGTATTGTCCTCGATACTTTTATCTTGCCAGCCATGGTCGATGACAAAATAAAAATCACTCCTAGTCCTTGGCAGCATTACCTTTGCCATACCCTGCTCTCCGAAAATATTCTTTTCGTTCATTTGCTCCCTAGCCGCCACGTTGGTATAGACCGTTGCAGCATCGGGATCGGTTACCTCTTTACCTTCAAGAATCAGATAGTTCTGCCAGTACCACGTACACCAGTAATTAGGGGCCGAAGCGATTGTATCCGGTATTAGATTTATATCATCATTTTTGGAGGCGCATCCAAATAAAGCTAATGCAACCAATACTATCGATAGTACTTTGCTCATAATATTATTTTACTATATTCAGATTAGGCGGACAAGAAACGCAGTCTATCGAAAATCCTACCGATCAGAAATGAAGATTTTCAATGAACAGGGAAGCCTTCAGTTAGTTCATAATAGAAATAGATTATTTGAAAAAAAACCCCTCGATAAAATTTTTACCGAAGGGACAACTAACTCAAACTAACTCTATCTTAATACGGATGCCTTACATACCAAGGTTTGGGGCCGGATACGGTCTATTTCTCACAGGGTCGGCAATAGTATGACCGATACCGTTGCTCAGTACGTAGTTATAGTTTCGTATCCGCTCGTTCTGTGAGGTAGCCGACGAAGGCAAGGGTGCCGGTTCAGTATTGATATCTACATTATACCGTTCGTCTCTTCTCAACACAATCTCGCCGTCTTCGCCCGGAATCAATGTTTGAAACGTATAATTCACATTCCGCTCCGATAAGGTCAATTGTTCGACATATTCGGTGATGATATGATATCTAAGGATAGTACGTAATATATCTAAATCGGCTCTTGCCATTACATCTGCTGGTGTCTCTCCTTCTGCCACTTCTTCTTCACCTGTTACCAAATCAATAACGTCTCCACCGCCGGTGAAGGCGTTATTGTTCAAAAATAAGTAGGTTCTGTTAGAGTTGGTACCATTGTATTCCTCTACCAAACCGGCGGCTTCGATAGCCGCTACCATATAGTTGTAAAGTTCACCATCTAATTCGCCCTCTTCATTGAGCTGCGTATTCTGTCGCAGAAATTGCCAAGCGGTAATATCGTCAAAGGGATCTGTCAGGTCAACATCGGGCTTAAAAGTGAACCCTTCCTGTAAATCTAAGTCACAGCCGTAAAACGAAAACGCGGCAATGCCAAGAAATATAATTCTGAAATATTTAAAATTTTTCATTGTTTTTCTTTTTATCGAAATTTTCATTAATAGCCCGGTGTTTGTTCCAAAAGAGGATTCTCTATGATGTGCTGTTCAAAAATTGGCAATAATAACCTCTCTTGTGTAAGCGGAACACCACCTTGTAAAGTATCTAAAATCGGATTCATAACTTCTAAGGCCTTATCGTTTCTTCGTAAATCCCACCATCTTTCGGCTTCACCCAAAAGTTCTAACTGACGTTCGTCGAGGATAAAATTTTCCCGTTCATCTTCAGACGACCCAAACTCATCTTCTTCTACTAAGGGAAGTTGTCTGGCTGTTCTGATCTGATTAACCAAATCTAAGGCCTCGCCAACATTTCCCAATCTATTTTCGATTTCTGCTAAGAGTAGTAGTATTCCAGAATATCTATATAGTACAATATCGCTGTCATCAAAATCTTGACTATAATTGGCTTTGTTATATTTTGCCAACCTAGCTTCACCTGGCAGCAAACTTCCGATACCTTGCACCCCATTCTCCCGACAGAAGTAAAAACGCCAATCACCATAGATGAAGTTCCGCTCTCCGGTCAATGCATTAGTTTGAGTCAAAATAGGATCGGTATCC
>JBATUY010000307.1:0-6622 GCA_049671465.1 Pricia sp.
TCTATAACCAGGTCAAGGGAAAATATACTGCACAAGAGTATGTCGGACTGTCCATTGGCGCCACATTCTGGCATTTTCTTGATTTGCTGTGGATATATTTGCTGGGTTTTATGTATTTCGTAGGATAAAATGAACGTGAGATTACCTCGATGAACCTAGGTCAGCTTTGAGTTTCTTGGGGCAGAAGGATACTAAATTCAAATAAAGTTTGTTTTCATAAAGATTCGCCTTTCGTTTCAAGGCAGAAAACTTTATTTTTGTGAAAATTATAACCATACTATACTTTACTATATGGATACTACGGTAACAACGAGCGAAGAAGAGAACGTTTGGGGGGGCGGTAACCGACCCTTGGGCGCCAGTTATGGCAAGATGATGATGTGGTTTTTTATCGTCTCCGATTCCTTGACCTTTTCCGGCTTCTTGGCGGCCTACGGCTTTTCTAGGTTCAAGTTTATGGAAACTTGGCCGATTGCAGACGAGGTTTTCACCCACGTTCCGTTTTTCCACGGTAACTACCCGATGATCTATGTAGCCTTTATGACCTTTATTCTGATCATGTCTTCGGTAACCATGGTTTTGGCCGTGGATGCCGGTCATAAAATGAAGCAGAATGCGGTTATCTGGTATATGTTCCTGACCATTATCGGTGGTGCCATTTTTGTCGGTTCACAGGCTTGGGAATGGGCGACCTTTATAAAAGGAGACTATGGGGCTATCGAGACCCAAGGCGGACGAATCTTACAGTTTGAAGATGCGGAGACCGGTAAACGGGTCGCTTTGGCAGATTTTGCCAAGACCATTCCCGATGCGCGAAGCGAACATGACGAAGATGTCGGTATTTGGTATGAAGCGGAACCCACGCGGCCGAATTATTCATTGAACGAGGTGATGGAAGGGTTTCAGGCCAGTCCGAATCTCGTCATACGTACCGAATCCATTATTCAAGAGGGCGAAAAGGAAGGTGAAAAGACAGTGCTTACCCGCGAGCAATCCCTTGAAAAAATTAAGGAAGGAAGAATGGTCGTAGAGGGGGCCAATCTTATTCGCAACGAATACGGTAGCAGGTTATTTGCCGATTTCTTTTTCTTTATCACCGGGTTTCACGGTTTCCACGTTTTCTCGGGGGTAATGATCAACGTTATCATTTTTTTCAATGTCGTTTTGGGCACCTATGAGAAAAGAGGCCATTACGAAATGGTGGAAAAGGTGGGGCTGTACTGGCACTTTGTAGATTTGGTATGGGTATTCGTATTTACATTTTTCTACCTCGTCTAATTTTACCCTTATCTTATGTGGTCCGAATCAAAGACCGACCGAAATAGTAAATCAGTTGAATCTATAATAGATAGTTGAATGGCACACGAACATAAATTGGCAATTTTCAGGGGCGCCCTGAAATTTAAGTCCAACACTCAAAAAATTTGGGGCGTACTCATATTTTTGACCTTGGTGACGGCCGTGGAAGTCATCTTGGGTATCATCAAGCCGAGATTTCTAACCCATACGTATGTCTTGGGGATGAAAGCCCTCAACTGGATTTTTATAATTCTTACTTTGGTAAAGGCCTATTATATCGCATGGGATTTTATGCACCTGCGCGATGAAAGAAGTGCTTTCCGTAGGGCCATAGTGTGGACGCCCATATTCTTGGTCGCCTATCTTATTTTTATACTTCTTTTTGAAGCGGATTATATTCACGGCGTTTTTACGGAAGGATTCATAAAATGGAATTTCTAAGTACGCTAGTCCCCTAAAATTAACAGCATCCTAAGACGGTTTCACGACCGTCTTTTTTATTTTTGTATTCTAGATGAAAAAGACCTTTGTTTTAGTTATTCTCTTCGTTTTTCCTATCGTGGTCTACCTGTTTTTTGCCTCGGGCGTTACCAACTTTGGGAAGCTCCCCGTTCTCACCGAAGAAATATCCGATGTTTCGGATATGAACGATACGATATCCTTAAAAAATAAGATTACCATACTCGGATTCTTAGGAAAGGATATCGATCAAAAGAAGGGCAATGCCTTCAACCTGAACCAAAAAATATACAAGCGTTTTTATGATTTCACCGATTTTCAGTTTGTCATGATAGTACCTAAGGGAACACAGTCCAAAGTCGCCGAATTGAAAAAAGAACTTGGAAATCTGGCGGACGTCAAAAAATGGAACTTTGTGTATGGCGAAGACGCCCAGATCAAGCGCTTTTTTGAAAATCTGGAGACCGATATCTCCCTGAACGAAAATTTAGCGACACCATACGTGTTCATCATCGATAAGGAGTTGAGCCTTCGAGGCAGAAAGCTTGATGATGGCGAGGGCAATGCTTTTGGCTTTAATGCGGCGTCGGTAGGCGAACTCAACAATATGATGGTCGACGACGTAAAGATTATTCTGGCCGAGTACCGTATGGCGCTCAAAAAAAACAATGCCAATCGATAAAGATAGCCGCTGAAGTTTTCCACAGCATCAAATACATGAACAAAAAATATACATACGTTTGGGTTTCTTTGGTAATTCTGGTGTTCGGCATCATTTTTATTCCAAAAATAATCGACCGCATCAAAAGCGGCACCATTGTTCAAAATGACCGAATGAACGTCGAACCCCCGGCATCGGCTAAAGAAAACAGTACCATGTCATACGTACTGTTCGATGGCAAAAAACGGAAGGTACCGGCTTTTAAATTCATCGATCAAGATAGTACCTTCGTCACCGACCGCGATTATTTGGGCAAGGTCTATGTGGTCGAGTTTTTCTTTACCAGATGTCCCTCTATCTGTCCGTTGATGACCAAAAACTTGGTCGCCCTGCAAGAAGAATTCAAGGGAGAACAGAATTTCGGGATAGCGTCGTTCTCCATAACCCCTGATTTCGATACGCCAGCGGTCTTGGCGGAATATGCCAATGAGTACGGCATTCAAGATGATGATTGGCATTTGATGACCGGTGATAGGGAGGAAATTTATGAACTGGCCAATACCGGCTTTAACATATATGCCGCCGAAAATGCGGAGGCCCCAGGAGGTTTTGAACATTCCGGTCTTTTTGCATTGGTAGACAAAGAAGGGTATTTGCGATCTCGTGAGGATAGTTTCGGCAATCCGATTATATTCTATAGGGGAGCCATACCAGAGGCCCAAGGCGTGAACGACCACGGCGAGAAAGAACAGATATCCATATTAAGGGAAGACATCAAAAAATTACTCAAGCAAAAATGGACAGCGTAGCTTTAAAAGAAAAAAGATTCAATATGTTGATCACTATAGTTTCCATAGTGGTGCCGGTGGTCGTTGCCCTGCTATTTACCGTAAAGCTACCGAATGTTGAACGCCTTGGATTTTTACCCCCCATTTACGCATCCATTAACGGATTGACCGCCGTCTTTTTGGTGGTCGCCCTCTGGGCCATTCTCAATGGCAAACGGCGACTGCACCAAAATCTGATGACCACCAATATCGCATTGTCAGTTTTGTTTTTAGTCATGTATATTGCGTACCATATGACGTCCGAATCTACTTCGTACGGTGGCGAGGGAGCCTTGCGATACCTTTATTTCTTTATCTTGATATCGCACATTCTACTGTCGATAATTATTATACCCTTGGTTTTGAAAACCTATACCTTTGCCTATCTGAAAAAGTTTGAGCGGCATCGGAAGTGGGCGAAGATTACGTTTCCGATATGGTTATACGTTGTAGTGACCGGGGTAGTTGTGTACTTTATGATTTCACCCTATTACGTAAATTGAAGCTATGAAAAAGACTATTGTTGGCGTATGGGTAATCGCTTTAGTACTGTTTCCCCAATTGGCGGATGCCCAATGTGCCATGTGCCGCGCGGTTCTCGAAAGTGACGGGAATACCGCTACCGCCGAGGGCATCAATAACGGTATCGTTTATCTGATGGCGATTCCGTATGTGGCTATTGCCGTACTATTTTATTTCGTGTTCAAGAAAATGAAACCGAAGACCCCTCAAAACGTTTAACACTTTTTTAAGATAGCAAGCTGTAACAGTTTTTCTTTTTAAGCGTCTGTTTAGTATGGTCTCCCCTGCCATATTCATCAATCAATGAACCTGATCGTATCAGTTCAGAAGTAAAGTGTCGCGAAAACGCTGTGGAGTAGGTGGCCCTTTGGTTTTAAATTGGCGGTAGGGTTTTGCAAATCACGCCCTAATGTTCGACATCGAAAGGTGGCAAGAAATTTTTGATACCATCCGTAAAAATAAATTGCGGACTTTCCTCACGGGGCTATCCGTAGCTTCCGGTATATTCATTCTCGTTATTTTATTGGGTTTTGGCCAAGGTTTTCGCAATGGAATCGCCCATGAATTTGCACAAGATGCGGCTACAAGCGTGTGGGTTTGGCCAGGTACGACTACCAAGAAATACAAAGGACTCAACCCGGGCAGAAATATACAGTTGCGCAATGAGAACTACGATTTTTCGGCCAAACTGTTGCAGGATGATATCGAATATAAGTCGCCGAGAATATTTGTTCGTGATGTTGCCATTAATTATGGAAATGAGGCCTTGGCCTATAGTTTGCAAGGGGTTTCTTATCAGTTTCAGCAAATCGAGAACGCTAGGATGTCCGATGGGCGGTTTTTAAATTACCAAGATGAGATGAATACGGCAAAAGTGGCCGTTATTGGTAACAAGATTGCCACCGATGTATTCAAAAATGTAGATAGCCCAGTGGGCGAATTCATCGATATCTCCGGCATTCCCTTTAAAATTATTGGAACTTTTGCAGAAACTGAAGACCGCGAAGAAGAACGTATTTTTATTCCGAAGACCACCGCCCAAAAAGTGTTCAACGGGGGCGACCGGTTGAACAATATGGCCTATACCTTGCCTCCGGCCGAAAATTTTGAGACCGCCGTAGCGCAATCCCTTAAATTCAAGAACAGTTTACAATCATATCTACAACAGGCACATACGATAGCTCCCGACGATACCAATGCGATTCGGGTATACAGCGCAATGGAAGAGGCAAAGCGCTACTACGGCTTAACCGATAATATCAAACTTTTCTTCTGGTTCGTCGGTATTTGTACCATCATAGCCGGTGTGGTCGGGGTCAGCAATATTATGCTGATCGTTGTGCGCGAACGAACCAAAGAAATCGGAATCCGGAAGGCGCTTGGTGCAAAACCCTGGGCCATTGTCGGGATGATTTTGCACGAATCTATTTTTATAACGGCCATTTCGGGCTTCACGGGACTTATATTTAGCATGGGCCTGTTGGAAATATTAGGCCCACATATTGAGGTGGACTATGTGCTGAACCCGTCGGTAAACTTCAACGTAGCCCTTTCGACCGTATTCGTCTTGATAATTGCAGGTGCTGTAGCCGGATTTTTTCCCGCATGGCGGGCGGCCAATATTCATGTGGTCGACGCGCTGAAAGACGAATGATAGCAGAGGCTAGGTAGGTATTATTGCGGTATTTCGTACGGGCCAAAAGACTATAGAAGTATAACACACTTTGAATTTTTAAGCTGAAAAGACCATGTTCAACAAAGATCGCTGGAAAGAAATACTGGAAGTATTGACCGGGAATTGGTTTAGAACGATACTGACCGCATTCGGCGTGTTTTGGGGTATTTTCATTTTAATTATTTTGCTTTCTGCCGGGAAGGGACTGGAAAACGGCATCATGCAAGATTTCGGGGACATCGCCACCAACACCATGTTCATGTGGTCTAGAAGTACGACAAAGGCCTATAAGGGGTTGCCCAAGGGAAGAAATTTCCTGTTTAAGACCGAAGACGTACAGGCGATTCGCGACAAAGTGCCCGACCTTCGCTTTATTTCACCCAGAAATCAGCTGGGAGGCTTTAACGCGGCCAACAATGTGGTCAGGGGCTTAAAAACAGGTGCATACAATGTTTACGGCGATTATCCTGAAATCATCAAACAAGATCCAATGACCATAACCTCCGGGCGTTTTTTGAACTACAATGACATTAACGACAAACGAAAAATTGCGATTATCGGTGATGGCGTGAAAGACGGACTTTACGATAAGGGAGAGGCCGTTATCGGTTCGTACATCAAAATTCAGGGCGTCAATTTTATGGTGGTCGGCACCTATAAAAAGAAAAGCAACAATGGGGACGGGGAAGAAGGCCAAAAGGAAATTTTTGTTCCTTTTACGTCGTTCTCCCAAGCCTTTAATCGCGGTAACGATGTCGGATGGATGGCCATTACCGCGAACGATGGCACTTCGATCACCAGCATCAAGGATAAGATTATGGCCGTGGTCAAGGAAAACCGAAAGGTACACCCCGACGATGCGCGTGCCGTAGGCCATTTCGACCTATACGAACAGTTTCAAAGGGTGCAAAGTCTTTTCGGGGCCCTGCGTTTTATTGCATACTTCGTGGGCATATTGGTCTTGTTGTCGGGCGTTATCGGCGTGAGCAATATCATGCTTATCGTGGTGAAAGAGCGCACCAAAGAAATCGGAATTCGAAGGGCCCTTGGTGAGAATCCGTGGTCGATCAAACTACAGATTTTGATGGAATCCATTTTTTTGACCATTATTTCAGGGATGGCCGGCATTTCGCTGGGTGCTTTGGTAATTTATGGCATAAATAGCCTGTTGGATATGAG
>JBATUY010000308.1:0-3466 GCA_049671465.1 Pricia sp.
GGAGCGGAAGGCGTATTGATAAACGGCGTACCCCTCGCCATACAGGGAAGCCTGACCGCTCACGGCGGCCAAATTGTAGAGGGGTCGCTAGGGGTTCTTGTCGGGGCGGGTGCCAAATCGAAATCTACGACCGATATCGACGGTATTTCTTCGAATGACTGGAGTACCAAGGAAACTTCGGATGATCCGTTATTGTTTACAGGATGTTCGAATAACCCTTTAGTTGAGAGGGAGGACAAAGACGAAATCGAAGAAAACAAGGAATACAAGTTAAGCAGTGATTTTGCCCACAAACAACTATTGTCGATTGCAGATGATTTGGGCGAGGTCAATTTCATTGCCTTTATGATCAAGACCTTTGGTAAAAAAATAGGCATCGAGGCCTATAGCAAACTCTATCGGGGGCTGAGCGACGGAGAACTGGAAAATGTACCCATCGAGGTTACCAAAAATCGAATTACAGGAAATCTAGCCGCCTTTAGTAAAACCAATGACGTTATCTATGTGTCGGAAACCTTGTTGAAATGGGCCATAGCGGATAACGATAAAAGAGGGATGCTCTTGACCGCGCTCACTGAGGAATACGGACACTACATAGATAAGTTGTTACGGACGAAGTTTTCTAAGACCGATAACCCCGATACCGATTTTATCGATGCCGGTGCCTTGCCTACAACCTTTTCTTTTTAAACACTTTTAACGAACCTAAGTTTTATTTTGCCGATACCGAAAGTCCGGAATACAATGGCCAACTCGTTTTGGACCTGACCGAGATACATACTGAGCTGACATCGTACGTTAACGAACAGGAACAGATCGATATGGAACGTTCGCCGGATATCGATCATTTTGGTGCGGGGCGGGTAAACCAAAAAGAGCATCAAGGTTCCGTTGGCCATCAAGATATATTGGATGAAATTATTAACGTAAAAGAGGGTTATTTCAGTTCCGAAGAAGGGCTGAAAATCTACTACGGCAACTGGCTGCGCGATTTTTCCCAGGTCATCGTGGGCAGTACCATCCGTCTTTCCGCTGCCGCACAGGCGGAACTCAAAAAACAACATCCAAAGAACCGCTACATCCAGACGCTGTTGGAAGCAATGCCTTCTAAATTGGACGTTGACGGTATGGTGCGCCTAGTACATATCGCGGCGATAAAGGAGTTCGAGTATAAGGTTCAAGAGAAGTTATTAAGGAAAGAAGGAACCTTTGACTACAATTTTAAACAGAACGAAATCAATTTTAACAAACGTTTCGGCAAGCTGACCCCCGAAATCTTGGGTGCCTACCGGCCGGAAGAGCATATCGATAACCCGAAAAAGCTGATGGACGAGTCGATGCTCTACGATTGGCAGTACGGCAACCGAACCGTTACGCTGTATAGGGGAAGGTACGATAGCGACGGCAACTTTCTGGGAGGGGGGAGGGACCCACATCTGGATATCGACCTCGAACACGGCCTAAAAGATTATATCATCAACGACAGGGGGCATGGTTACCAGTCGGCCCGGAGTTACATGTTGGGACAGCTAAAGGAGGCAATGGCCGCCGGGAGAACAACCAAGGGACTCCGACATTTTGGGGCGGCGCTGCACGTACTCGAGGACTATTTTGCCCATACCAATTTTACCGAGGTATCGTTGATCAAGGTAGGCCATGTACAAGTTCATCCATGGGTAAAATTTGTATATCAGACCGGTTTCGATGCGGAAGCCGTACATCGGGCGGCCGATTTGAAAAAAGGTGCAAAGGCCGTAGTTCAGGGTAATTGTTATGCGTCCGGAGGAAGTTTTTATTCTCTCGCCAAACATATACCTATAGTTACGGGTCTTTTCGGCCTGGACGATACCGCGGCAAGCGTACTTCCAAAACTAGCCGACATCCTGTTCGAAATCGACTTCGAGGCGTATCGCAAACCCAAACCCGGCGAGCGTACCATTGGGCAAGTGGCCATTCGGGAGGTGTTGGAAAACCTGGCAAAGGGACAAGAAGCCGACGGGGCCAAGGAAAATTCCGCCTACATGGGCAACTCGTACGCCCAGTGGCTGACCTATTACGACCAATATTTGGTGTATCTGGACTTTAAGGCTAAAACAATACAGGAAGGCGGTATCGGCGGTACCTTATGGGAATGGCACGACCGTTTCTTCAAGGCGGTCGGGGACCAACTGACCTGGTTCACCAATTTTGCGTTCAACATTCTCCTTCAGGGAATAAACGAAGAGACCGCCGACGAGCAGACACTGCATAGCAACAAGAATTATGGTACCGACCCCACCCATACCCAGATCGCGAAGGACCCGCCCGAGCACCATTTCAATCCCCTCGCCGGCGAACTGGCCAAATATGCCGTAAAAGCGGTAGCCACCGAGATCATCAAGTACTGGAACAACGTCAGGGAGGCCCAAAAACAGCACGTTCTCGATACCGCGGCGGACTTTATGGTACACCCCGTCAAATGTACCTGGCAAGATAAAATTGTGGCCGATTGGGCCGAAAAGAACATGAAAAAGGTGGAACGGGGCCATGATGCGACCACAGTGGCCCACCACCATGGAAAGGTAACGCGGGAACTTGAGGGTTTCAACGAAATCTATAAGGATATAAATGAGTATTTTTCGAACCGATAAACAATGTACCCTATGAGACCGTTTTTAATCTTTGTCCTGCTGGTTACCCTGATGGCCTGTCAAGGTCCCGTCGAGCGGACCCCCGCAGAAATCAATACCGAACACCGTATCGAGATCGATGATTGCGGGGTAACCTACAACGGTCAAAAATTAAAGTTTCGAGTACCTCTCGAGGAATGGGAAACAGTCTTGGGGAAATGTAAACTTCAAGGAGGAATACGGATTTGGAACGAACTCGGTATCGGGGTGGTTCAGACTAGGATCAACCAAGAACATCCAGGCGATGATGGAGACTTGGTGGTCGACCGGTTTATGGTATTCTTTCAGAATCGCGATGACTACAGGCCGTTACTTTTCTATCCGACAAATCCCGAAACCTACCCCGACAGCACCTTCAAGGGCGCCATAACCCTAAACGGTGCCCTTATCGCACGCGGCATGGGCTACAGCGAGATACAGCAGCGCCTCGACGAGACCGGAAAGTCCAGGAAACTCGAGATCAACGACGATGTCAGGCGGGGAACGAACCCATATATCTACGACGGCATTCCGGGGGAGTACACCCGACCGCCATTGACCTCCTGCGATGGTAGGCGGTTCGCTTATAATTTTCATATGGCCCGCATCGACCCACCGGAAGACGAGAAACAATATTGGGACAACCTAAAAGACTACGAAAAAGGCAATGCCATCGAGGTACTGGAAATACATGAAATCAGTGCCGGGGGCTATTTCCATTACGGTAAAAAATCCTTTTCCGAGGGAACGACAGAAAAAGACGTATCAAAAATAAAGGAAGGTAAAAAACTCCTACAGCGCGCCATCGAAAAAGGCTC
>JBATUY010000309.1:0-4666 GCA_049671465.1 Pricia sp.
CTGATTGTAATTTTGGCCTGTATCTGCATTTAAAACAAAACGGTCATTATCAAAACGTTCTTCAAACCTTAATCGCCATTTTTCATTTAGATTATATTCTACAATGGACAGTAACGGAAACGTGACATTATAATTCCATTTTCATTCGCCTGTAGTGCCTATAAAAATAAAAGCAGGGGCCGGAAAACCTATTTCCTCTATAAATTGCACGCTTGCCCCTATCTGATTGCCCGCTTCATTATTGATTAAAAAGCCGCTACCAAAGCGATAATAGCTATTGCCGGAATCCCAATCTATACCGCTGTCTACTCCTTGACTTATCGCAGCAACCCCTAATATATTCCACTTTTCATCCACAGGAAAAACACCTTTAATAAACAGTCGTGTTAGATTACCTGTTCGTGGTTTGTTGACACTATTGGACCAATTTGAAAAGCTTTGACCCATTATCTTATGAGATAACTCTGGCAAAATAATGGCTTTACGTTTCCCGAAGGTGATAGGATATCTAAATTGTGCCTCGGTGATATCTTGCTCCGTACGCTCAGCATTCTCAAAACCTTCAAGATCAGCACTAGAAACTGCGACCGATGGTGTAAATTGATAGCGCAAATTGAAGGGTTCAAAGATTTGCGCTTTCGTGAAAGTGAGATAAAAAAACGTCAATAATGTAAAAATTATCTTCTTCATCTTAATCTTTTGAATCTGTTATTGCTTTTTTACGAGTGAGCCAATTATATAAAATAGGCACTACCAAAAGCGTTAACAAGGTCGAGGAGACCATCCCACCGATAAGCGTCCAACCCAAAGGCGACCAAAGCGATGTGCCTGCAAACGTGAGCGGCATCAATCCCAAAATTGTAGTCAAGGATGTTAATACGATAGGTGTAAATCGCCGTTTTGAAGCGGTTTTTATAGCTTCCAGTTTTTCCATTCCTTCGGCAATCAATTGATTGGTGTAGTCGACCAGGATAATGGAATTGTTGACCACGATTCCCTGCAAACTGATAAAACCTACAAAGGCGAAAAACGAGAACGACCAACCCGATAAAAACAGGGCGATAAACGAACCACTTAAGGCCAGCGGAATGGCGGAAAATACAATCAGCGGTTGTGTGATGCTTCTAAACTGAAGTACCAGCACCGCAAAAATCAGAATCAATGCGGTACCCAACAAAATTCCCAGATCGCCGAAACTACTGTTCTGGGTTTCATATTCTCCTGCCAAATAATACGAATAGCCCTCGGGCCATTCGTAGGCATCCAGTTTTGGGATGATGGCTTCGGTGTAGTCCTTGGTTTTATCGGGATCGGCAACATTGGCGGTGATCGCGGTATTTCGATCGGTGTTGAAATGATTGAGCTTGGCATAATTCTGTTCGAAGCCAATGCTCGCCAGCTGTTTCAACGGTATGTCTTCGCCTCTATCATTGGTCACATATACTTTATCAAAATCTGAAATTCCGACTTGTTTTTCAAACGGCATCCTTATAATGAGCGGATAGTTTTCATCCTCTTTTTTAATATTTATTTTATCCACTTGCAAACCGTTCAAGGTCGCACGCACCGTTTGGTCAATGCGCACCAACGGTACGCCGTACAAGGCAGCTTTATCCTTATTGATGTTGATGTTCAAATCGGTTTTTGCGATGGCTAGCGGATTGTTGATGTCTTGTGCGCCTTCCGTTGTTTCCAACATTTCGGCTACATCGTAAGAGATACGCTTCAGCGTTTCCACATCTTCGCCTATCAGCAAGATCTCGATCGGTGCTTCAAAAGGTGCACCGTTTTTGAGTTCCCTAAACGCGATTTGAGCGTCAGGAAACTGCGCAAAGCTTTCGCGAAAGCGGTCTAAGGTGCTATAAAATTTTTCGGGATTCCATTCCTTAAAATTTACCATTACCTCGCCGTGGTAACTCTTGTATTCTTCTGGAATTCTATTGTAATAGACTTGAGGATTACCGTGTCCTGCGTTTACCGTATAGCTTTTTACATAATCGGTCGTATCCAACACCGATTCAATAAATGCCACGGCTCTATCGGTATGGTCGATGTTACTGGTATAGGGTAAATCCACATCGATGAGCAACAAAGGTTTGTCCGCGGTAGGGAAGAAACTCACGCCAATACTTGGAAACAAAGCTGCTGCACCGCCTAACAATCCAAAACCAATTAGCACGACCAAAACACCTCTGCGCAGTGAAAAATCGAGAACGGGCGCGTAGCGCTTTTCAATAAAATTTTCTATCTTTTTGGTAATAAAAGGTGTTTTCTTTTCTGTTCCTTTTTTAAGTACTCGACTTGCCAAAATAGGGGTAAAAGTAAGTGCCAAAACCAAGGATGCCGCTAATACAAAGATTACGGTAAGCGGTAATGTTCTCAAAAATTCTCCAGGACCACTTTGTAATAAGGCTAATGGCAAAAAGGATAGAATGGTGGTAATAGTAGAACTCACGATAGCGTAACCTACCTCGCTCGTTCCCAGAGCTGCGGCCTTGAGCAAGGGATGTCCCTCGCGTTTGAAACGTACGATATTTTCTATGACCACGATACCATTATCAACCAATAACCCCAAAGCGATGACCAAAGCAGCGATGGAAATTTGCTGCAAGGCATAACCCGATAAGTCCAAAACAGCAAGTGCAATCAAGATGGACAACGGAATGACCACCATAATGACCAAGGAAGAACGCCAGCCCAAAAACAAGAGAATAATGACGCCCACTAGCAGAATACCTTGTAACAGGTTTACGATAAAATCATTGATTCTTAGCGCCACGGCAGGTGCTTGTTCAAAAGCGGTCTCCATCTGAACTACGTTAGGTAAATCGCTTTTAAAAGCTTCAGCTTTGAGGTTTATCGCATCAGCCAATTTTATGATGTTACCGCCTCTTTTTTGGGTCACGTTTACATAAATCGCCTTTTTACCATTGTGTCTTGCAATCCATCGGGCATCTTCATAGTCAAAAGCAACCTTAGCTACATCTTTTAAATATGTGATTTGGTTCCCTTCGGAAAGTAAGGTCGTATTGCTCAGTTCTTCCAGCGATTCATAATTTCCAGAAGTTTGAATATTGAATTCCAGATTGCCCGATTTTATGGCACCGCCGGGAATATTGATATTATTGCCCTGTAATTTTTCGATAATCAGCCCTAGGTTGATTCCCAGATTGGACATCCGTTCAAAGTCGAGACTGATGCGGATTTCCTCCTGCGGATTTGCCTCTATCTCAACTGCCTTCACACCCTCGACATCCTCTAATTCTTCCTCAAAATCTTCGGCTAAATCATACATTATATTATAAGGAAACGATTCAGAAACCAAAGCAAATTGATGCACGACCACACGGTCTTCTGGTTTGAACTGTTCAATATCCAGCTGAATGATGCCGTTAGGCAGTTGAGGTCTTATTTTATCGATTTCGGATACGATATCATCGTACACATCATCATAATTAATCCCGAATTCCGCTTCGATGGAAATAACCGCAAGGCTATTTGCCATTTCGGTCTTTATCTCCGTGATGTTGTCGATTTCATCTACCACTTCTTCGATAGGGTCTACAATCAGGTCCTCCATATCTTCAGGACTCGCGCCGGGATACACCACAATGACCGTGTAATTGGGTAGGCTCAAAAACGGATCTTCGGACCTTGGCATCGTATTGAAACTGCGTACGCCCAGAAACACCACCAGCACAATGGTGGTCAGTACAAACAGGTAATTTTTTATGGCTATACTAGGTAGTTTCATTTTATAATCTGGATTGAATCGTTAACTTTTAAAAAGGGTGCTCCTTCATTGACCACCTTGGCATTTTTAGGCAGGGCATCCACTTTAACGGTAAAATAATCGTCGTTCAAGTTGATGATCTCCACCTCTGTTTCTTGTACCGTGAGGTCGTCCTGCGTATAGAAAATCATCGCGCTCTTATCGGCGCCTTCGACTAGTGCGTTCATCGGTATTTTTAGGATGCTGGTTCCCGATGCTGGCAAGATCTTCGCGGTTCCTATAAATCCATTTTTCAATTCCTTGAAATAGCCGTCTATTGTAATTTCCACATTATATGATCCGGTGCTGGCATTGGCTACTTCGGCTATTTGTGTTACTGTGCCGTTGTATTCCGCTTTCGCGCCGTGCCTGCCGGCAGGCAGGAAAGCATCGAATAAAATAGTACTGCTATCGCCCAGCTCTATTTGTACGACGTCCTTATCGCTTAGTCCCGTTTTGATGATTTGTGCGCCCTTGTTACCCGAGGTTCCTATCAAATAAATGGGCTGTCCCGGTGCGACCAGTTGACCACTTTCTACATATTTTTTGAGAATCGTGCCGCTAAAAGGGGCGTTGATCACTGAATATTGGCGGTTGAAGTTGGCAATTTCCAATTGTGATTTGGCAATATCCAGTTGGGTCTTTCGGTTTTGCTGTTGTTCCAAAGTACCCACGCTATCTTGATACATAGCCGTGGCACGCTCGTAATCCCGAACCGATTTTTCATAGGCATTCTTCGCACTTTGTACCTGTGCATTAATTTCCGAGAGGTTCAAACTAGCGAGCACCGCACGGTTATTGACCGTTTGTCCTTCCTCAAATTTTCAACTGTTGAGGATACCGCCGGTTTTAAATGACAGAACCACTTCATCCTTGGACGCCAACTTTCCCGAA
>JBATUY010000310.1:0-4726 GCA_049671465.1 Pricia sp.
CCGTTAGACCATATTGGTAGTACGGGGCAAGTTTGGAAATCGTGTTGGCGAAGGTTTTGGCCGGAATGTGGTGACATTCATCAATGATTATAGTCTTGAAGTTTTCTTCGACTTTTAGGTCTTCCACTTTTTTCTTCAAGCTTTGAACCATCGCGACCGTAACTGCTTTTCCTATTTTCATCTTGCCCTGTCCAATTTTACCGATTTCATTTTTTGGGATTTGTAAAAACGATTCGATTCGTTCCATCCATTGTTGGAACAATTGTTTCCGATGCACTACGATTAAAGCGGGTTGTTGTTTTTCGGCGATGATTTTGAGTCCGATGATGGTTTTTCCCGATCCGGGAGGGGCAACTATCACACCAAAATCCTTTTTTGAAATGGAGGGCATGACGGCTTGCTGATGTTTGTACAAAGTGGCTCCGAAGCTGAAAAGTACATTTTCCAATTTCGCCCTCTTGTCTTGAAACTCAAAATCGATCTTTTGAGCTTTGCAAAAACGGAGAAGTCGCCCAATGGCCCCCCTGGGAAGAATGACGTGCTGCCCGGATTCTGAAATTAGGTTAAAAGTCCGGTCTGTGTCCCAAACATTTTTTCCCATCTTTTTCTTGACGAAATATTCAGGATTGGGCACATTGAAATTGGATTTGATAAAGTTGATAAGCGGCAACGGCATACCCGTTCTGGTCAGCCGAACATCTTTATCCAAGGATAGGATAAGTTTCCCGTCAGGCACCGGCTCATTTATGTTATTGATTGCCTCCTTGCGAACAATGGAACTATACAACGACTCCAGATCATATATGCTCATTCGCTCGATTTGTTTTAGAAAGCCCCATTGGTCCCGATAAGGCGCGAACGATTTCGGATGGACAAAACAACTATTTCCCTTGGCAACATGAGGTTCATGAAGCGGCAAGGCAATAAGGTTACCCAACCCTTTCCCGGAAAGGAAATCTTGATTGGGGAACAGACGGTCAAAGCTCGAGGTCGTATCAAAAATGGAAAATGTCCCGCTCTCTTCAAGAAGATGCCTAAATATAGTGCGACTTTTCAAGGATGGATAGGGTTGTTCAAAGAAAACCCAGACATGGCCGCCATTGCCGGAACGGGAACGCTCCAAATACGCGGGAATACTTTTTGACCTGCAATTGTCAATAAAATCGGCACATTCCTTTTTCCAGTTCTCCTTATCGAAATCGGCGGCAATAAACCACGAAGTATTGTCTTGAAGCAATGGGTACATCCCTATCAAATGCTCGCCTCGAAGATGTTTGGCAAGTTGATCATCGGTTAAGGGCAGATATGATTTTTCGCTGAAGTTTTTGAATGTTCCCCCATTGATTTTATGCACCTTGTATCGATAAGGGTCGTAAAAATAGACGGGCATGTAGCCGCTCTTGTTTCCTTTTTCCCATCTGCTCGCAAAAACATCCTCCCGCCCTTTAAAAAGTGACCGGAACAATCGAATTTGTTCATGGATATATGGGTCGGTGGACATTTGAGTGAAAAATAAGTCTCTAAGATAAAATAATATGCCTTCAATCTCAATTTCAACCCCTTCTCCTTCTAAAGATTATCCACTCAGTATGGCAATTTAAATACTCATTACATGAGATATTGAAAAACTTGCCTATTTTAGTGGACTGAGTGAAATCACTTCAAAAATGAACCGGATAAAAGCTGTTTTGGCCGAAAAAGGCATCAAACAAAAGTGGCTGGCAGAGCAGATGGGAAAGAGCTATAATATGGTTAACTCCTACGCCCAGAACCGAAGACAGCCGAGTTTGGAAGATTTATATCGGATCGCCGAGATTTTAAACGTTGAGGCCAAAGAACTTTTAGTGGAACGTAAAGACAAAAAACAATAAATGGCAAAAAACAAAAAGTCAGGTGGGAAATCGATAGAGGAAAACCTTTGGGATGCGGCCAATAAATTGCGCGGTTCCATAGAACCTTCAGAATACAAGCACGTAGTGTTGGGATTGATATTCTTAAAGTTTGCCAGTGATAAGTTCGAGGAACGTCGAAAAGAGTTGATTGCCGAGGGTAAGGAGAAGTACATCGAGATGAAGGACTTCTACAACATGAAGAATGTCTTTTTCTTGGCTGAAACTTCACGATGGAGCCATATCATCAAAAAGGCCAAACAAGATGATATTGCACTGCTCATCGATACCGCGCTCAACCAAATCGAAAAGAACAATCCTTCGCTGAAAGGAGCCTTGCCCGACAATTATTTCTCACGTCTCGGGTTGGACAAAAGCAAGCTCGCTTCGCTGCTCGATACCATCAACAAGATTGACACCCAAAGAGATAAGGCGCAAGACATTGTGGGCCGTGTGTATGAGTACTTTCTCTCCAAATTCGCTTTGGCGGAAGGCAAGGGCAAGGGAGAATTCTATACCCCAAAGAGTATTGTCAACCTGATTGCCGAAATGATAGAACCTTACAAAGGCATCATTTATGACCCTGCCTGTGGTTCGGGCGGTATGTTCGTTCAATCCATCAAGTTTATTGAAAATCATCACGGCAGTAAACAGGAAATTTCCATTTATGGGCAAGAATATACCAATACTACGTATAAACTGGCCAAAATGAATTTGGCCATTCGGGGTATTTCAGCCAATCTGGGCGAAAAGGCGGCGGACACCTTTGCCAATGATCAACATAGAGACCTGAAGGCCGATTATATCATGGCCAACCCGCCCTTTAACCAAAAAGATTGGCGCGGCGAAAAGGAATTGATAGACGATCCCCGTTGGCGGGGCTATGAGGTGCCGCCCAAAAGCAATGCCAATTATGGCTGGATACTGAATATGGTCTCCAAGCTTTCGGAAAATGGTGTTGCCGGATTTATATTGGCCAACGGTGCGCTATCGGGTGGTGGCGAGGAGTACAAAATCCGTAGAAAGTTAGTGGAAAACAATTTGGTGGAGGCCATTGTCATACTACCCCAGAATATGTTCTATACCACCAATATCAGCGTCACCATTTGGATTCTCAACAAAAACAAGAGAAAGCATACCAGAACCATAGGCGACAAAGAGCGGAACTATAGAGACCGTAAAGCAGAGGTTTTGTTTTTAGACCTACGACAAATTGGCGAGCCTTTTGAGAAAAAGTTTGTGCAATTTAATCCACAGCATATTCAGGACATTGCCAAAACCTACCACGATTGGCAACAAACAGATAGTCGTTATAAGGACGTTCCGGAATATTGCTACAGTGCCACAAAGACGGAAATCGAAAAGAAAGACTTTTCATTGGTGCCGAGCAAATATATCGAGTTTGTGAACCGCGACGAAAATATTGACTTTGACGTTAAAATGACCGCGCTGCAAGCCGAACTTTCTGAACTGCTAAAAGCGGAAGAACAATCTAAAAAAGCACTGTTGGGCGTATTTAAAGAATTGGGCTATGCGATCGAATTATAGGCCCATAGGGGATTACATAGCACTTGTGGATGAGCGCAATAAAGACCTTAAGGTAACCAGATTGCTCGGTCTAAGCGTTTCAAAGGAATTTATACCCTCGGTAGCAAATACCGTAGGTACCAATATGCGCAATTACAAAATCATCCATAAAAACCAATTTGCATGTAGTACGATGCAAGTGCGCCGGGACAGAAAAATGCCCGTGGCCTTATTGCAGGATTTTGAGGAAGCGATCATATCCCAAGCCTACCCGGTTTTTGAAATCGTTGATACGAACAAATTATTGCCGGAATACTTGATGATGTGGTTCTCGCGTGCCGAATTCGATAGGCATGCAGAATTTCTGGCAGTCGGTGGAGTACGAGGGACATTGGAATGGGAAGATTTTTTAGATATGGAACTCCCCGTACCCTCCCTTGAAACACAGCACGCAATTGTCAAGGAATACAATGTCATTGCCAATCGCATCAAACTGAACGAACAACTGAACCAAAAGCTGGAGGAAACCGCACAGGCACTCTATAAACATTGGTTTGATGATTTTGAGTTTCCTAATGAAAATGGGGAGCCTTACAAATCTTCTGGGGGGACGATGGTTTATAATGAGGAGTTGGAAAAGGAGATTCCGGAAAGATGGGAGGCAGTACCCTTGTCAGACTTAACCAGTTATTCTAAAATTAGAATTGGAGTGGACGAATTGAATCTTTCAAACTACATTTCAACCGAAAATATGCTCCCAGAAAGAAAGGGAATTGTGGAAGCAGCCAGTTTACCTTCATCTAAAACCTTAACTTGTTTTGATGAAGGAGATATTTTGATTTCTAACATTCGACCATATTTTAAAAAAATATGGAGAGCTGAATTTATTGGAGGATGTTCAAATGATATCTTGTGTTTCAAAGAAAGAAATAGATGCGATTCCTTCTATCTCTATTACATTCTAGAGCAAGATTTATTCTTTGATTATGTAATGGCAGGTAGTAAAGGAACTAAAATGCCAAGAGGGGACAAAGATTGGATTATGAACTATTTTATTGCAAGACCAACGGATGAGCTAATAAATGAGTTTGTTGTTAAGGTTGAGATTTTTTCAAGAAATATTTTAGATAATACTTCAGAAAATAAGTTGCTAAATCAATTCCAAACCCTTCTCCTGTCCAAAATGGCAACGGTGGAAAGAGAATTGTTAGTAGGCTAAAAACTAATTATTATGGAGGACAATGAAATGGAAAGCTGGCAAGGTAAGCATATTATCAAATTAAGAGACTTCAAAGAGCCTACTGTTATAG
>JBATUY010000311.1:0-21840 GCA_049671465.1 Pricia sp.
ATCATCCGATGCGCTCGGAGAATTTTATGAAGGTCCCATCCTAAAAGTAGCACTCATGGGGCTGGGAGGTTATGCCGGCCGAGTGGCCAAGGCGATGCAAGATTGTAAACGGGCAAAGATTACGGGACTCATCAGCGGTACGCCATCTAAATTAAAAGAATGGGGCGCGATGTACAATGTTCCGGAAAAGAACCGGTACAACTACGAAAACTTCGACGCCATAAAAGATAATCCCGATATCGATGCCGTATATGTCATTACCCCGAACGGACTCCATAAAGACCAATCCATTCGCGTGGCCAAGGCGGGCAAACATGTCATCTGTGAAAAACCCATGGGCGTCAACGCAGCGGAAGGCCAGGCCATGGTCGATGCCTGTAAGGCGGCCAGGGTAAAACTGCTCATCGGCTACCGCATGCACTTCGAACCGAAAACCGTAGCCGTCATTCAAATGCGAAAGGATGGCGACTTCGGACAACCGAAGTTCTTTCAGGGGCAATCCGGTTTCACCATCGGCGACCCCGATCAATGGCGGTTAGATAAAGAACTGGCCGGCGGAGGGGCCATGATGGATATCGGAATCTACTCCATCAACGGCGCACGTTATATGTTGGGGGAAGAGCCGGTTTGGGTAACCGCCCAAGAGACCAAGACCGATCCCCAAAAATTCAAAGAAGGTGTTGACGAGACCATACAGTTTCAAATGGGCTTTCCGAGCGGGGCCGTGGCCAATGGTCTATCGACCTATAATATGAGCAATCTTGACCGTTTCTATTTGACCGGCGATGACGGATGGGTAGAAATGAGGCCCTCGACCGGCTATGGTCCGATAGAGGGCCGCACGCATAAAGGTCCGTTGACCCAGCCGCACGTCACGCATCAAACCTTGCAAATGGACGGTATGGCAGAACTGATTTTTGAGGGCAAGCAACCCATTGTTCCGGTCGATGGCGAGGAGGGTGTGAAGGATATGAAGATTATCGATGCGATTTACCAAGCGGTGAAGACCGGTGATAAAATAGAGTTGTAAACGGCCTAAATCAACTTTTGCTCCACCGCAATTTTAATCAGCGAAGCCGCGTTGGAGACTTCGAGTTTTTGCATTAGGTTGCGCCGATGCGTCTCAACGGTAAGCGGGCTGATAAAAAGTTCTTCGGCAATGGTATTGGTAGTCTTTCCCTCGGCAATCAAGGCCAAAATATGTTTTTCACGTCGGGTCAATTTAGGTAGGTCTTTGTTATCGTTGCTGACCGAATCGGCCAGTATTTTCTGTACCTCGCTACCGAAATAGAAATTGCCATTATGGGCTTGGGTGATGGCGTTTACCAGCTCATCAGATGTTGCGTTTTTCAGTAAATAGCCTTTGACACCGTTTTTAATCATCTGGTTGATGATACTGGGTTCGCTATACGTACTCAGGCCTAGGATATTGATTGTAGCGCGTTTGTTCAAGATTTTCGTCACCATTTCCACACCGTTGATGTCGGGCAGGTTGACGTCTAACAACACCACATCTACGTTTTCTTTTTCCAAAAAGGCCAAGGTATCTTTGCCATTGGTGAAAAAGGTCTTTACATGAACGCGGGGGTCATCGCTCAACAAGGTTTTTAGACCCTCGATGACCATCGGATGGTCATCTACGATCAATATGTTAATGGGGTTATGCTGCATGGTCATGGTCTACGGTTAGGTGTACATTTACGGTGGTGCCTTCGTTCTCTTGGCTTTGAAAATCAAGATCGCCCTTTAGATAAGCGACACGGGTACGGAGGTTCGAAAGGCCCATACCTGCACTTTTACTTTCGACAATCTCTTTTTTAAAGCCGACCCCGTTGTCTTCTACGGTGATATCCACTTGATTGCCTTCACGCATGTATTGTACCAAAACTTCGGATGCTTTGGCGTGTTTTATGGCATTGTTGATCAACTCCTGAATCACGCGGTATATGGTCACTTGTTGGCCGATTTCAATACCTTTTTCGGAACCGTAAAATTGAAGGGTGACCTTGGTATCCTTGCCCGTCATACTGCTGCAGTAATCTTTAAGAGCCGCTTGAAGTCCGAATTTGACCAGAGTTTCGGGCATCATGTTACGGGCTATAGTGCGCAGTTCGGTCAATGAGTCGTCAAGGTCTTTCATGACTTTCTGCAATTGTTTCTTAGGATATTGTTTCGGTTCGTCCTTATCCAATTTCGAAAGGTTCAGGCTGATGCCCGATAGGCGTCCGCCGAGACCGTCATGAAGGTCGATGGCGAGACGTTTACGCTCCCTTTCCTGCCCTTCGATCATGGCGGCGTAGACCTTGGCTTCCTGTTCGTGTTTGAGTTGGTTGACCTTGGCGCTTTGTTGTAATTCTAGCTTTCTTGATTTTTTAAGCCTGCGGTCATATACATAGTAACCTATGAAAAGAACAAGGGCCAATAGGCTAATAATTCCCGCTAATAGATATGATTGGGACTTTTTTTCCTCATTGGTGACTTTTAGGCTCAAAATTTCCTTTTCACGTTGTGCGGATTCGTACTTAAGATTAAGTTCTTCCAGTTTCGCCTTGGTATCGATAGTTTCCAGACTGTCATAAATGTCTACGGCTCTTAGAAGGTCTTTGTAGGCGTTTTCATATTCCGAAACCGCTGCAAGATGCTGTGAGCATGTATATAGCCCTTGAAACAAACTCATGCCGCGATTCATGGCTCTTGAATTTTCAATGTATTTCGTGGTATAGTTCGCTGCGTTTTTATAGTCGTCCATGGTTTCGTAGGCTAAGGCGTAACGTTGCATTACCATACCATATTGCAGCGAAGTGGTGTCATTGGCCACTAAGCCAAGAATTTCGTCAAGGGCATTCAATGCTCTCTTCGGATTTCGTGTACGAACGTGGTATTGACTTTCTTGAAGGCCGTAGTTGAAGGCATCGAACGCGTTGGGATGATTTTCTAAAAAGAGTTTCGCCTCCTCCAGCGTTTTTTTCATTTGGTTGAGGGAGTCCAGACCTTCGTAGGCCATGGCTAGCTGAATGATGTTAAAAGTGGTTTCTTGTGGGTTGTCGAGCCCACGATAAATACTGCGGCCCTGATGTAGATTGTCATGAGCTCTTTTGAATTCGGCAAGGTCTAGATGTTTTACGCCCAAATTGGTATAAATATTGGCCAAAAATAGACTGTCGCCCAGTTTTTCGACCATAGGTATGACCTTGTCGGTAAATTCTATTTCTTTATCATCCTTTCCAAGATATCCATAGGTCAGCCCCAGATTGTAAGTACCGTTGGCCCAAAGGCCCATCAGGCGTTCTGAAGCGTCATTTTTGATTAGCTGATTGGCCAATCGATAGCCTTTTTCTAAATAGGCCTGCGCTTTTACCGGGTCGATGTACATAAACGCCCTGCCCAAAGTGAAATTAGCGTCTATATATCCTATAATATATGACTCGTCTTTACTGACCGTCAAGGCCTCAAAACCATAGTCGAACGTTTTCGTAGAATCGATTCCGTCATAGGAACGGGCAAGCAAACAAAGAACGTCGACCTTTTGAATTTTGGTCTCGCTGTTCCGTTGCTCCTTCTCTAGATTTCTTATCTCTTTAAGCGTTAGCTCGAGACTGTCCCTATACTTTTCCCCTGCATTTTGGCTCAGTGCGAAGAGCGGCAGTAGAAGCAAACCGATGATAGTGAATAGTCGCATTGAATTCGGTATTTGACTTTGATAGTACCAAGATACACCATACGCCCCGTACTATAATCCTCTTACATTCAATATACTGGTAAACCAGTAGAAAAAAATACAACCTTGTCGGTATTTCCCTGAGGTGCGGTATTATCTACCTTGGTCACTGTTAAAAGTCAGGTATCCGACCGTCGGATACGGTTCGATTTCTAAAACGATGACCATGTGCAAAATTATAGCATCCTTTCTACTTCTTTCCTGTTTTATTTCAGGATGCAAATCGCAAAAGTATACCTATGAAACCCTTCCGCAAGAACGCCTTGAATTCGGACAAGGAGGTGGAATGGCCGGTGAGATCAGAACCTACACGCTGTTGGAAAACGGACAAGTGTTCGTCCATAATTCCATAACCGGAACCTCCGAAGAACTGGAGGCTTTGGCCCCCGAACGCGCCCGAGAATTTTTTACCGAGCTCGATGGCCTATCCTTTAAAACCATCTCTTTCGACCATCCGGGAAACCGGTATTATTTTTTGGGACGAATAACCGAAGAAGGCGAACACCGAACCGTCTGGGGCAGTGAAGACCATAAGGCGCCGGGCCAGATCAAGAAGGTTTACAACGCACTGATGGCGACGATCAAATAACAATGAGACAACCGATTAGGCAATTACCATAGCATAGAACCCTAAAATAGAACCCTTATGAAAAAAGTACTACTCCTGTTTTTTCTCTTTGGAAGTATCGGCCTCAAGGCGCAGTCGACCTTTGCCGATAAGAAGAGGGATAATGCCCCTGCGAAAGTAACTGTGGATACGAGTTTGATCACCTATCCGAAGGTCGATGTAACCAAAAGAAAATCGGCCAATTTGGCGAACAAGGGAAACGTTCCGTTAAGGGCCGGCCTGTCATCCGCGGTGTTCAATGACGGGTACAGCCATACGCAGGTCGTAAAAGGTACAAACGGCGTTCCGGTCTTTATGCGGAGCGAGGCCAAATCGGAAACCGCGAAGTTGACCGCACGCCTGGGCACGAACCAAATCGCCGGGGTATACCTTAAGAATATTTCGGGGATGCTTCGCATTGAAGATGCCGCAACCGAGTTTTCGAGCGTCAGCACCGAAAGCGACGATTTGGGGCAGACCCATATCAAGATGCAGCAGGTGTTCAAGGGTGTACCTGTATATGGCAGTGAGGTGGCCGTTCATTTGGATAAAAAAAATCAGGTACGGGTATTTAATGGAAGGAGCCGACCTACCCCGAAATTGGATGATGTAAGGCCGTCTTTCAGCGATCAAAAAGCGATTGCTATGGCTGCTGCCGATTTAGGTATAAACCCAGAAAAACTACCGGCCGTGACCGCCGAATTTAACACTATGGCCGACCTATCCCCCAAATCGGAATTGGTGATTTATTCGAAAGAAACGGTTGACATTCCGAAGTTGACTTGGCACTTGACGGTCTTTGCCAATGGAATGGAACGTTGGGAGTATTTTGTGGACGCCAAAAGCGGTGCTATTGTCGATAAGTACAATCATACGTGCCATTTCAACGCTATCGACCCCGTTGGCGGATATGATGCCACACATGATTCACATTTGCACGGGGCGGGCGTTGATAATGATGGAACCCATCGTGACGTTTTGGGGTCGCCTGTTTTGGAAACCAATGAACGGTATCGCGATTTCACGGTTGCTCCACCGGAAACGGCCGTTGCCACGGACCTTAATGGCGTGAACCAAAGCATAAATACCTATTCGCTTGACGGTACGCATTATATGATCGATGTATCGCGGCCCATGTTCGATGCGGGGCGGTCTGAATTTCCGAACAATACGGTCGGGGTGATCCAGACGTGGGATTTTAGGAATCAGCCCGTTGATACTGAAAGTCCGAAATATTATCACAATACGTCGGCATCCGGTAATTGGAATAATCCTACGGCAGTTTCGGCACAGTACAACGCGCAGGTATCCTACGAATATTTTAGGACCACGTTCAACCGGAATTCCATCAACGGGCAGGGCGGTAGCATCATATCGGTCATCAACATTGCCGATGAAGATGGCGGCGGATTCGAGAATGCCTTCTGGAACGGTCAGTTTATGGCCTACGGAAATGGCCGAACGGCTTTCCGGTCTTTTGCCGGGGCTTTAGACGTCGGGGGCCACGAGATGTCTCACGGGGTCATCGGCAATACCGCCAACCTGACCTATCAAGGCGAGTCGGGAGCCATCAACGAGTCTTTTGCCGATATTTTTGGAACAATGATCGATCGCGACGATTGGTTGTTGGCCGAGGATATCGTCAATACCAATGTCTACACCTCGGGCGCTATGCGCAGTATGCAAGACCCGCACAACGGGGGCAACGCGTTGGGGGATATCGGATGGCAGCCCAACAATGTTTCCGAACAATATTCCGGTAGCCAAGATAACGGCGGGGTACACATCAATAGCGGTATCGCCAACTACGCTTTCTATCTGTTCGCAACGGCTTCCGCAGTGGGCAAGGACAAGGCCGAGCAGGTATATTACCGTGCGCTGACCACCTATCTTACGGCCTCTTCGCAATTTGTCGATTTACGGTTGGCGGTATTGCAGTCCGCCAGCGATATCCATGGCGAGAACTCCCCCGAAGTACGGGCCGCACAGGCAGCGTTCGATGCCGTCGGTATTCTTGACGGGGCATCAACACCTACTGACGATACCCTTCCGGGTGTTAGCGGGGAAGATTTTATATTGAGCTACGACTTGCGTTCCGATGATCCCAATACTTTGTATATATCGGACACCCAACCCACAGATTACACACCCATTACCTCTACCGTAGTAGCTCAAGTACCCTCCGTGGCAGGTGACGGCAGCTTTGTCATTTTTGTTACGGATGACAATACCGTAAACGCTATTACCTTAAGCGGCGATTATCCGGAGGAAGTCATCTCGCCCGAACCGATCTGGGGCGGGGTAGCCCTTTCAAGGGACGGTACCAAGTTGGCCACTTTTTTCAATGATGAGACCGCCAGGGTTTTCATCTTAGATCTAGTGAACAATACCAATCAGGAATTCGAACTTAACAATCCCACCACTGCAGAAGGGGTGCGAACGGGCGATGTATTGTATCCGGATGCTATCGAGTGGGATCCCACCGGTCAGTATCTTATGTACGACGCACTCAATAGCATCGGCAACGATGCAGGAGACGACTTCGAGTATTGGGACGTCGGTTTTATCAAGGTATGGGACAATCAGACCAACACCTTTGGCGATGGTACCATTCAAAAACTGTTTACCAACTTGCCCGAAGGCGTGAGTATCGGTAATCCGACGTTTGCCAAGACCTCCGCGAACGTAGTGGCTTTTGACCTTTTGGACACCAGCGACCCCGGTGAAAATCGCTATGAGGTCATTGCGGCCAATATCGAAACGGGTGATGTCAAGACGGTTTGGAACAATACCAAACTGGGCTTTCCGAACTATTCAAAAAACGACGATAGATTACTTTTTGACGGCACTTCGGCAAACAGCGGTGCGGAGACCGTCAATGTCATAGCGATGGAAAATGATCGGATTACGGCTTCCGGCGATGCGACCGTCTTGATCCCCGATGGCAAATGGGGCATCTGGTTTACGGTCAGCGACGGGCAGGCCCCGCCCGATACCAATGACGATCAAGATGCCGATGGCGTACCCGACGGGCAGGATCAATGTGCCGATACCCCCGCCGGTACCGTGGTCGATGCCAACGGGTGCCCCACCGGCAGTCTGCCCGCCGACCAGTTCTCGGTGCGCACCGCGGGAGAATCTTGCGCATCGAGCAATGACGGGATTATTCTGGTGACCGCCAAGACCGAGGGGAATTATACGGCTACTTTAACCGGGAACGGTATCAATGGAACCGAGGCGTTTACCAGTTCGATAGGTGTGACCGACATGCAGGCCGGTACCTATACGGTATGTATCACCGCAGCGGGCGTAGCGGGATATGAAAACTGTTTCGATGTCGTGGTAGACGAACCCCAACCGCTTTCCGTAACCTCAAAAATTGCCTCCGATGGCAAAGCGGTTACGCTAAACCTGACCGGCGGCAAGACCTACACCATCGAAATAGGCGGTGCCACCTTTACCACTTTAGACGAAAGTATAACGCTGCCCTTGAACCCTTCGGCCACCAAGTTGAGCGTACGCACCGATAAAGATTGCCAAGGGGTCTACGAAGAACGTTTTAACCTGACGGACAAGGTCATCATTTATCCCAACCCGGTGGCGAGCGGCGCGATTACGGTGGTCTTGGAAGAGACCCCGACGGTACCCGTACAAGTACAGCTGAGTTCGCCCGACGGCAAAGTGGTTTTTCAGAATGTGGTGGAACCGGACAGTCGCTCTATCCAAATAGATGCCGATGCCCTTGTGGCCGGAATGTATGTGCTGACGCTGAGCGTCGATAAAGAGACGTCGACCTATAAAATTATAAAGCGGTAGGGCATCCTAGTTAGAGCAAGGATATCTTGGTAAAGAAGATGTTCTATCAAACGAATGTTCCAAGTATAAGAGGAGCATCCTGTTAGAAAGCAGTATGCTACAGAGAAAGAGGATATCCCTCTTAAGAAAGAACTATCGTGAAAAAAGGGATTGCTTACAGAAAAGAGGCATCCCGTTAAGAGAAGGGCATCCCATGGAAAAAAGGATAGCCCTCTGAAAAAGATGAAATCGTGATAAGATAGACATCCTATTAGAACAGCGTACGATTTGAAATAATTCGTCAACTTAAAAACATCCGAAATGAAAATTTTAAAAATAATATTTGCAACTTTTTTACTGGTCACCCTGACCGCCTGTCCCGGAAGTAACGACGATAGCCCGCTAGGCGGAGGGGGAGACCCCGGTAGCGTTGCCCTGGTCTTTCCTGAAAACAACAAAGAATGCACCGAAGGCAGAATCGGCAGCGATACCCAAAGTACCATCACCTTTCAGTGGGAAGCGCGCAGCGGAGTCGATAGTTACGAAGTGAACGTTAAAAACCTGGCAGCGGGTACCTCCATTAAGACCGAGGTCAACACTAACGAAGCCGATATTTCGTTGCTGCGCGGTGTACCTTACGAGTGGTTCGTAACCTCGAAAAAGGAAGGTTCCCAAGAAACCGCGAACAGTGAAACCTGGCGATTTTACAATCAAGGTGTCGGAACGCAGAGCTATGCGCCTTTTCCGGCCGAAGCGGTAAGTCCGTTGCGGGGCGCAAGTATTGTTGCAGCAACTACATTGAATCTTCAATGGATAGCCAGCGACGTCGACGGCGACATTACGGAATACGAGGTACTGTTCGGCACGGAGGCCACACCGACTGTTTCTTTGGGCACTGCTACCGAAGCCACGATACCCGTCACGATAGCCTCGGGCCGGACCTATTATTGGCGGGTGATCACCAAAGACGGGCTGGGCAATACCTCGCGGTCTGAAATATTCAATTTCAGTATACAGTAGACATCGATTAACCAAAACGTAAAGACCAGATTATGAGAAAGTTATATTTTATGCAATGGGCCATAGCGGTACTCTTTGTAACAGGATGTTCTAAAGATTCTACAGACCCTGAAATCGACGACCCGATCGGCGGTGAAGACCCTATTGAAAATCCATCGCCCTCAGACGGCCGAATCGTTTCCGGCGACCCCAAACTCAATACCTTTTTGATTACTTCAGAAGATGAAAAATTGTATACCGTAGACATTCAAACAGGATTGGAACAAGAGATATACGAGTTCGAAAACCTGACCGACATAGAAATAATGGCCGAATACGACAATGGCAAAGTATTCGTGACCACTGATGATAACTCGGTAAACGCCTTAGATCCGTTCGGCAAACGGTTTTTATGGGATACACCGATGCTGGAATATGATTTCAGTAGTCTGGGTCTAACCGAGCCGGTGTGCATCAATGAGGTGTGTTATGCTTCCGGGGGTACGGGGGTAGTGGTCGCCTTAGATGAGAATACGGGCGCGGTCAAGTGGTATTATTCCTCCGATCCCGATGGCGAGCTTGATAGTGTACTGAACGAAAACGATACCCCGATAGTACACGGCGATAAGGTATATATTTTTTCCGACGAGGGTTTTATCAGTGACCTACTGCCTTACATGCACGTTCTCGATAAAAATACCGGTGAACTTTTACAAAAGCTCGAGTTGCCCTTCGAAACGACCGGCACTCCGGTTTTTCAAGGTAACATACTCTATCTGCCCGCGAAGAATCTCTATGCCATAGATGTTGAAACGCTGGAGGTCAAATGGGCGTTCGCGGCCGATGCCGTGGGTACACCTTCGGTCTTGAACGGTAAGATTGCCCTACAGGCCAACCCTGTCGACGATAGTATCTCTTCGAGGCTGTATTGTCTAGATGCCGAAACGGGAAACCTGCAATGGCAGGTCGACACCGGTTTCGATAACTTGTGGAGTCCCCTTATCATTGAGAACGTGGTTTTCGGTATTTACGATGAGGCCTCGGCAATTGCTTTTGCGAGAAGGGGCACCCCTTTTGCCGTAAGTCTTGAAAAGGGTGAGCCGCTTTGGTATCGCGACGAACTGGCGGTGGATCAGAGTCCGGTTTATGCCAACGGAAGGTTGATCTTTCACGGTCATGATGTGCTTAAGACGGGCGATACCGATAAAGACGTCGGGCTACTTTGCCTTGACGCTAATTCAGGGGAGGTGATTTGGATAAACAACACGTTTCGATTCAATTCCATTGTTCCTTTGGTAGTCGCGGAAAACGGGGTTTTTGGTCCGTCGTATTATCGAGGGAATTGAGTTCGGTACCTGTCGGTGCGGAACATTGCTATCCCTTGCCGCAGCGGGGCACTACCTGATTTCCGGTAGAAAAAATCACAAAAATCAAGTAGTGAAAAATACACTTTTCAGGGTATTTCAAGAACTGAGGGTTTCAAATACCTTGCAATCAACAAATAACCGGAAGTAGAACACTTCTGAAAATTCACAAACTTTAAAATTTTAGATTATGGGAAAGTTAGCAACAATGGTAGCGGTAATGGTCTTCGGCCTTTGTAGCATCTCGGCTTCGGCGCAATATTTTGGTGTGCGGGCCGGTGTGGGTATTTCTAATTTGCTCACGTCAAGCGAAACAAGTTCATTCGGCAGGCTGTTTTCTACACAATTAGGCGGCACGATAGATTTTGAACTTTCTGACCGGTTTTATTTACAATCGGGGGTGACCTTTTTCAAGAAGGGAGGTGCTGGCACGGTCAGAAATGTAAACCTATATTACTTTGAATTACCGGTAACTGCGCGTTTCGATTTTCTTGAAATCGGTCGAGAAGGAAGTCTTTATGCACGAGCGGGCTTTTATTCCGGTCTCTTATTAGCCGCGGATATCGATGGTGACGCATTGGAAATAGGAAATAAAGTGGGTGACGATATTAAATTTTTTGACTTCGGATTGATAACCGGTGTGGGGTATGGGTTCAACGAAAGTATTGACGTTGGATTGGTTTTCGAGTTCGGATTTTTGAATCTGGAGCCAAACCAAAACAATATATCCTTAAGTAACGGTGCAATAATGGTTTCCGCGAATTATCGTTTCGGGATGTAAAATCGATACAAAATGGCCCTTGTTAAGTAGGGTTATAATTTGTGATGAAAGGCCCTGCAGTGATGTGGGGCCTTTCTTTTCGGTTTCAAATTATATAGGATATAATCCAAATAATTGGAAATATTCCATATCTTAGCTGTCCTGATTTTTTTGGGATGGCTATGGACAAGACAATACTTCACATCGATTTGGATACTTTTTACGTGTCCGTAGAGCGGAAAATTAACCGTGAGCTGCAGAACAAGCCCTTGCTGGTCGGAGGTACGGGCGACCGGGGCGTAGTGGCGGCCTGTAGTTATGAGACGCGCGGGTTCGGGGTACATTCGGGAATGCCTATGAAAATGGCCCGTGAACTTTGTCCCGAGGCCGTGGTTATTCGGGGCAATGCGGGTACATATAGCAAAGAGTCCGATTTGGTGACCGAAATCATTAAGGAACAGGTGCCCCTGTTCGAGAAATCGAGTATCGATGAGTTCTACGCCGACCTGTCGGGCATGGACCGGTTTTTCGGCTCTTATAAATTCGCGAGCGAACTGCGGCAAAAGATCATCGATAATACGGGCCTACCGATTTCCTTTGGGATGTCGGCCAATAAGGTCGTCTCAAAAGTTGCGACCAACGAGGCCAAACCCAATAATCAATTGAAAATCGATTATGGACTCGAAAAGCCTTTTTTAGCGCCCCTGTCCATCAAAAAAATTCCCATGGTGGGCGACAAGACCTATCAGACCTTGCGAAATCTGGGATTGCGACAGGTAAAGAACGTACAGGAAATGCCGGTCGACGTGATGCAGCGCGTACTGGGCGCCAATGGAAAAGTGATCTGGAAACGGGCCAATGGTATCGACCATACGCCTGTAATCCCATTTTGCGAGAGAAAATCCATCTCGACGGAACGTACGTTTGCCCGAGATACCATCGATGTTGAAAAGCTGAAAGGCATTCTCATTGCCATGACCGAAAACTTGGCCTATCAATTGCGACGCGGCGAGAAATTGACGGCCTGTATCATGGTCAAGATCCGCTATTCCGATTTCAATACCTATTCAAAACAACTGCGCATTCCCTATACCAGTGCCGACCATATTTTAATTCCCAAGATATTGGATATGTTCAAAATACTATACAATCGTAGGTTGTTGGTGCGCTTGGTCGGCATCCGGTTCAGCCATTTGGTCAGCGGCAACTACCAGATCAACCTGTTCGACGATACTGAAGAAATCCTCAGCCTGTATAATGCCATGGACAACATTCGAAAGCGCTACGGCGATAAAAGCGTCTTGCGGGCGTCGGGCCTCGGGGCAAAGACCATCGGAAGAATGCACAATCCGTTCAACGGGCAGCCGCCGGTCGTGCTGGCGCATAGGAGACAATAATGTATGTACCTAAACTGCCACACATACTACAGTATGCGCTACGGAACATTTTCCGAGGTCGAACTTTTAGAGTTGGCCAAGGAGAACCATGTTACCCGTTTGGCCCTTACCGATATCAACAATACTTCGGCGGGACTCAATTTTGTGCGCAAGGCCACGGAATACGATATTACACCGGTTCTGGGCATAGATTTCAGGAACGGGGTCGACCCTTGTTTTGTGGGGGTCGCCCAAAACAATGAAGGCTATCTAGAACTGAACGACTTCTTGTCAAAGCACCTGTACCAAAAAAAGGAGTTCCATCCCATCGCGCCGAAATTCAAGAATTCCTTTATCATCTATCCCTTTGAAAAGGTGGTACAAAATGAACAGGTAACGTTTGCCGAGCACGAGTTTATCGGCGTCTCCATCAATGATTTGAGACGGTTGCCCTTTTCAAGACTGTTGAAGCTGAAACCCAAATTGGTGGTGTTGCAGCCCGTTACGTTCCGAAGTAAACGTGATTTCAACGCCCATCGGCTGCTCCGTGCCATTGACAACAATACTTTATTAAGCAAATTATCGACCACCGAACAGGCTCCGGAAGATGAAAAAATGTATCCCGTTGAAAATCTGGCGGCCGCTTTTTCGGAGTATGCCTTTATCCTTGAAAATACGGAGCGCTTGTTGAACGCCTGTTCCATACACTTCGATTTTTCGGAAGGCCGGAAACCCCAGAACCTTCAGACTTATACCGGCAGTACATCGGAAGACGAAATTTTACTTGACAGGCTCTGCCAAGAGGGACTGCCCTATCGGTATCCCGAAGGTGGGGACGCCGTCACAAAACGCTTGGAGAAAGAAATGGGACTCATCAAGGAAATGGGGTTCGTTTCCTACTTTCTGATCAATTGGGATATCATATCCTATGCCCAAAAACAAAATTTCTTTTATGTAGGCCGGGGCAGTGGCGCCAATAGCATCGTGGCCTACCTATTGCGGATTACCGATGTGGACCCTTTAGAGCTCGACCTGTATTTCGAACGGTTCATTAACCTTTTTAGGGCTAATCCGCCAGATTTCGATATCGACTTTTCGCACCGTGACCGGCCGGTAATGACCCAGTATATCTTCGATCGTTTTGAGAACGTGGCCCTGCTCGGCACCTACGTGACTTTTAAATGGCGGGGCATGGTACGGGAACTCGGCAAAGTATTCGGCCTGCCCAAAGATGAGATCGATCTGCTCTGTGACGGTAATTTTCAAGCTTCCCGGCTTGATAAGGTCGCGGCGCTGGTAGTGAAATATACCAGACTGCTACAGGGCATGCCCAACTACTTGAGCATTCACGCCGGTGGTATCTTGATTACAGAAAAGCCGATCCATTGGTTCTCGGCCACCAACCTGCCGCCAAAGGGGTTTCCCACGACCCAATACGATATGGTAATCGCCGAGGATGTCGGCCTGTACAAATTTGATATCCTTGGGCAACGGGGCCTTTCAAAAATCAAGGAAACCCTGGATATTCTGGAACGCGACCGCCCCGATGAATTTGCCAAATTCGATATCCACGATATCAAAGTCTTTAAGAGGGATCCCAAAATCAACAACATGGTCAAGACCGCACAGTGCATGGGATGCTTTTACGTAGAATCCCCCGCCATGCGGATGTTGTTAAAAAAGCTGGAAGTGGATACCTATTTGGGACTGGTCGCCGCCAGTTCCATCATTCGCCCGGGCGTGGCCAAAAGCGGGATGATGCGGGAATACATCCTCCGCCACCGCAATCCCGGTAGGGCCGAGGAGAAGGCACATCCCGTAATGCTGGGCATCATGCCCGAGACCTATGGCGTTATGGTCTATCAAGAAGATGTCATCAAGGTCGCCCACCATTTCGCGGGACTGGATTTGGGCGAGGCCGACGTATTGCGCCGGGGCATGAGCGGTAAGTTCCGGTCGCGTGCCGAATTTCAGCGGGTCGAACAGCAGTTTATCGACAACTGCCGCGAAAAGGGCTATACCGACGAACTTATTTTTGAAATCTGGAACCAGGTCGCCAGTTTTGCCGGGTATGCTTTTGCAAAGGGGCACTCCGCATCCTACGCTGTGGAGAGTTACCAGACGTTGTTCCTGCGCGCTTATTATCCCTTGGAATATATGGTGGCCGTACTCAACAATGGTGGCGGATTCTATCGAGCCGAATTCTACGTTCACGAGGCTCGGATGCTGGGGGCGACCATCCATCCGCCCTGCATCAATACCAGCACCAACGCCAACCGGCTCTACGGAAAAGAGCTGTATCTCGGTTTCGGCTATTTGCGCGAACTCGAAGAACGGGTTTCGCAACGCATTCTAAAGGAGCGTACGGTAAATGGACGTTTTACGTCTTTGGAGGATTTTCTGGATCGGGTAACCATATCCATTGAACAGATAAGCATTTTGGTCCGTATCGACGCGTTCCGGTTTACCAACACCAATAAACACGAACTTCTATGGAAGGCCCATCTCTTTTTAGGGAAGACCAAAAAAATCGACCATCCCAAACTGTTTAGGCCCGACCATCAAGATTTTCAAATTCCCAGTCTGCATACCACGGGCCTCGAGATGGCCTTTACCCATATCGAACTTCTGGGATTTGCTTTATGCAGTCCCTTTGAACTATTGGTCGAGCCCCCAAAAAATACTAGCGGCAGCAAGGATCTGGAGCGTTATCTGGGGCGGCATATCGATATTTACGGCTATCTGGTCACGGTCAAGAACACCAAAACGCATAAGGGAAGCCCTATGCAGTTCGCCACCATGCTCGATCAACAGGGGCAAGTGTTCGACACCGTACTGTTTCCGCCCGTCGCCGCCAAATACCGGTTCAGGGGCAAAGGTATCTATCGCTTTTACGGCAAGGTGGTCAGCGAATTTGGGTTCCTGAGCATCGAGGTTGTTAAAATGCGAAAGGAAGATTATGTGCAGGATCCGCGGTATGCCGATATGAAAATGAGTACGAAACTTTTCGAGGCAAAGAAAAAGTCTGAAGTCAATTCAAACGATACGATGGAAATGAATTAGGGGTACTGACAATAGATGCAGAGACCGAATCAAACTTCCAGCTTAATACGGGAGTCGTTCAAACATCGCGTTGTTTTAATCTCCGGCATCAGGTCAAGAATACTTCAAGAGGTTGTCGTGATACGAGGTCTTTTGCCCCTTACAAAACCAAAAAGGGTCCGATCAATGAAGACCGAACCCTTTTATCGAGAACACTATATGAAAATGAAAAAATTAACTCCGATTTAATTACAGTACAAACATAGCATAGGTAAGGCGTACCGCAAATTGATTGTTGTGAAGGGTCGATATTTTGTGGTGAATGCGCCTTATTCTGTTGTTTAGTTCAAAGCGGGGTCTAAACTGATAAAAATTTGCCATCCCGAACGTATGAAAACCATACGTAGAACCAGTGGCAGGTCGAGGGCCTTTATGAATTTCAGAGCGATGGCGAGAGAGGTGTCCGTATCAAGGCTGAATGGCGACATCCCTTTTGAGGAAGCTATTTCTTTAGCGCGGAAGCAAGGCTATCAAATCGGAAAAAATATAAATGAACCGGATTTGAATCGCTAAAAATCTTATTTAAACGCCTGATGCCCGGTAATATCTGCTCCGGTAATAAGTAGATGAATATCATGGGTGCCTTCGTAGGTGATGACACTTTCGAGGTTCATCATATGGCGCATAATGCTGTATTCACCGGTAATGCCCATACCACCTAAAATCTGTCGTGCCTCACGGGCCACCTTGAGGGCCATATCTACGTTGTTGCGCTTGGCCATGGAAATTTGGGCCGTAGTCGCTCTGCCCTCATTCTTTAACTGCCCCAATCGGAAGGCCAACAATTGTGCCTTGGTGATTTCGGTAATCATTTCGGCCAGTTTCTTTTGCTGTAGTTGAAAGGCGGCAATGGGTTTACCGAACTGTTCGCGCTCCTTGGCGTAGCGTAGGGCCGTATCATAGCAATCCATCGCGGCTCCGATGGCGCCCCATGAAATGCCATAACGGGCGGAATCTAAACAGCCTAAAGGAGCTCCGAGTCCGCTTTTGTTCGGTAACAGATTTTCTTTAGGGACTTTAACGTCCGAAAAAATAAGCTCTCCGGTTGCCGAGGCCCGAAGTGACCATTTATTATGGGTTTCCGGTGTTGAAAAGCCCTCCATGTCGCGCTCAACGATAAGACCGTGTATACGGCCTTCCTCATTCTTGGCCCAGACAACGGCAATGTCGGCGAAAGGGGAATTTGATATCCACAGCTTGGCGCCGTTCAGGAGATAATGGTCGCCCATGTCCTTGAACTTGGTTTCCATGCCGCCGGGATTCGAACCGTGGTTGGGTTCGGTCAGTCCAAAACAGCCCATATATTCACCTGATGCGAGTTTGGGCAAGTATTTTTTACGCTGAGCTTCGTTGCCATAAGTATAAATCGGATACATCACCAAGGATGATTGTACCGAAGCGGTAGAACGAACCCCACTGTCGCCACGTTCGATCTCTTGCATAATGAGTCCATAGCTGATTTGATCGAGTCCCGCTCCGCCATATTCTTCCGGGATGTAGGGGCCGAAGGCTCCGATTTCCGCCAATCCGCTTAAAATCTGTTTGGGGAATTCCGCTTTTTGGGCGTATTCCTCGATGATAGGAGATACATCGCGCTTCACCCACTGTCGGGCAGCATCGCGAACGAGTTTGTGCTCTTCGGAAAGTAAATCGTCAAGATTATAATAATCGGGTGCTTCGAACAAATCCGGTTTCATAGACGTGATTTTCCATCAAAGATAGTGAGGAAATATAACATTGCTTATGCAGGATGTTACATTTTCAAGTAAAAATCTTGGGTAAGGGCGATATATTCCGGTGTGTATTCGTGGCGTTCAAATTCAATGGTAAGCGCATCAATATCGACCTTGGTCTGGGCGCGTCCGAATTCTAGCAGACTCCTTTTAACTTTGGAAGTTGGGTTTCCCCTAACACGCGTAATTTTTTGAGGATATAATCCGAAATTGGAGGCAAGAACCAAAAAACCATCCTCTTCTTTAAAAGGGATAATGGTAGCAAATACGCCATTCTCGGAAAGTAATAGGGAAACGCCATTCAAAAGTTCTTCAAAGGGAAGTGCCGCAATTTGTCTGGCGGTATCCCGCGAAACGTTCCCGCTTGAAACATCCTCGGAATAAAAAGGCGGATTACAGACGATCAAATCATACGTGTCTTCCCATTCCCCCACAAATTCGTCAAGTCCGGCATGATAGCAGAACAGGCGGTCGCCCCAAGACGAGGCCTCAAAGTTCTCGACACATTGTTCATAAGCGGATACGTCGATTTCCACGGCATCTATGGTTTCGGCAGTGCTCCGTTGGGCGAGCATAAGGGCAATCAGTCCCGTTCCGGCACCGATATCCAATATGGTATCGGGATTTTTATCCAAAGATGCCCAAGCACCCAAGAGAACACCATCGGTGCCGACTTTCATGGCGCTACGGTTCTGGTCAATAGTAAATGCTTTAAAGCTAAAACGGTCTTTCAATATTCTGTATACTTCAAAAAGTTATGTAAAATGTTCGATAGATAAAAACGAATAAGTAAAAATTCATAATAAAATCGAACCTTTTATTAAAAATTGCGTATATACTACTAAGTACTAATTTAACTTAAAACAATTACTATGAAATTCAAAGTAAAATCTTTAGGAATACTGCCTGTTTTGGTAGCAATTTTATTTATGGCCAGTTGTAGCAACGATGATGGGTCGGTTACGTTGCCCGATGAACCTGATATGGAAGAACCTGACGAAGAAGAGCCAGAAGAGGAAGAACCGGCTACCGAAACGGCCTCTAAAACTTACACATTGGGAGCAGTTGCCAATCCGGATATTTCAGGGACGGCCAAATTCATAACCTTCAGCAATGATTCTACAGTGGTCGAGCTGAAATTGGAGAATACTCCTGCTACTGGCATGCATCCGGCTCATATTCATTTTAATACGGCCGCAGAAGGTGGCGATATCGCACTTGATTTGACTATAGTCGACGGGGCCACGGGCGAAAGCTCAACACATGTTACCGAGCTCAATGATGGTACAGCTATATCTTACGAAGAATTGTTGGAGTACGACGGTTACATTAACGTACATTTAAGTATGGATGATTTGGGCACTTTGGTCGCCCAAGGCGATATCGGCCAAAACGAACTGACCGGCGAGAGCGAAGATTATAATCTTGCCGCAGTTTCGGATGCATCAATCTCCGGTTCGGCCAATTTTGCCGAACGTGTCAATGGGGAAACTTTGGTCACTATAGCCTTAGAAGGTACTACTGCAGGTAATATGCACCCTGCGCATATTCACATGGGAGCCGTAGCGGATGCGCCCGGAGCGATTATCGTTTCTTTGGGTGATGTAGATGGTGAGACAGGGACCTTGGCCAAGAATGTAACCGCACTTAACGGTCCAGAAGGCGAGATTAATGGAGGAGACCCAATCGATTACGAAGGTATGATAGCTATTGATGGCTATATTAATGTTCATCAAAGTATAGACGATTTGGCTACCTTGATCGCACAGGGCAACGTAGGCGCCAACCCGGAAGATGGTGAAGAGGACGATGATGAGGAAGATACAGAAACCATCAACTATGATGTGACCAATACCGGTCTTACCGCTTATGTCTTTAATTCGGATGATCTAGAGAATGTAGAAAACCCTAATCTCACCCTAAAAAGAGGACAGACGTATACGTTTACCGTAAACGCATCGGGTCACCCGTTTTTTATAAAATCGGTGCAAGGCAATTCAAATGCCAATGCTTACAATACCGGAGTCACCAACAATGGTGAACAAGATGGTACCGTTACGTTTGAAGTTCCTATGGATGCCCCCGACACCTTATTCTATAACTGTCAGTTTCATGCGGTAATGACAGGAGTTATTACGATTACCGATTAAATAAATAATATTTTAAAGATGAACCCGTTGCTCTTGTAGTAGCGGGTTTTCGTCTTTTTCAAGGTTGTACAATTCGATTTCTATAAGGTCGACCGTTCGGTATTCTCCGGGCAGAACATCTTTGCCGGGCTCTTGTCCGCTCATGGTACGATAGGGGTGTGGAAAATACAGCATTCATTTGTCGTAGCTCATGCCGTAAAACGTATTGACGTGTTAATACTAAAAGTAGGATTTTTGCGGATTTTTTTTGGATGCTCAAGTTGGCACTTTCCAAACGCTCAAGCCGTTTATGGTTTTTTTGAGTAGGTCTGTCTTATGACAAGTAGAGTTCGACCAGCCCGTCAGGTGTGGAGACCTTTACGATTTTTTTCTCCCGGTCTAGCCCGGTGAAAATATCGTCGGTAATCGGTATCAGCAGTTCTTTACCATCCTTTTCAACTTCAAAGATAGCTTGCGAAGTGGTGTCATTGACCCCGGTTATGGTTCCGATATTCCCGTGAACGGCATCTACAACAATAAATCCGGTAATCTCGTGGAAATAGAACTTGTCGCCCTCGAGTTTGGGCAACATCGATAGAGGAAGAAACAGTTGGTGGTTCATAATGCGATCTGCAGCGGCCTCGTCTTTGACCTCCTCGAAGTCGATACGGAGCAACAGGGATTTGTGTAACCGGCAACGGTCAATAAAAAATGGAACCAGATTACCGCCTTTCATGGCGATAAGTACTGATTCCATATTTTCGTAAATTTCGGGTTCGTCGGTATCGATTTTCACGAGTACTTCGCCCTTGTAGCTGTATTTTGAAACGACTTTACCGAGGTAGAAGCAATCTTCCTTGCGCATCGTGTTATAGCTTATTTTTTGTCGGCCGCTTTGTCGTCAGCTTTTTTGTCTTCGGCGGGTTGCGGCTTGTCGGCATCTTTTTTGGAGAAATCCTCATCGGAAACCACTTCTTGAACGCTGGGCGCCTCCTTCATGGAATCGTCTTTCTTGATTTCCGCCTTTTCCTTTACAGGAGCGGCAAAGTTATCCTCTGCATTGTCCCTATTGGTTTGAGCGGCTTCCGGAGTCTCAACGACTTCTTTGGTCTCTGGTTCCGCTGCCGCCTTCTTGTCGTCGGCTTTTTTAGGCTCCTCTTTTTTATCTTCTACCTCCGGTTTTTTAGATTCCTCCGGAGCTTTGTCTTCACTCTGCTCGACTTCCGCTTTCGGTTCCGGTGCCGTCTCCGTTACCGCTTCAACTTCTTCGGAAGCATCCTCACCTTCTGGAGTTTCGGGCAGTTCGGCCTCGGCAGCTGCCTGTTTCCGTTTTTCGTTGATTTCTTTTTCCGTCTTTAAGGCTTCAGCCTTGGCTTTTTCCTTTTCCTCATCCAATCCGCTTACCTTATCGGCAATCTTACCTTCCTTTTCTTCCAACCAAGCATTGAACTTTTCCTCAACTTGCTCCTCGGTAAGGGCGCCTTTGCGAAGACCGCCCAAAAGGTGGTGCTTCATCATCACACCTCTGTAAGAAAGAATATTACGCGCGGTATCGGTAGGTTGTGCACCGTTCTGTAGCCACTTTACGGAATTGTCGAAATTTAAATCTATGGTCGCGGGGTTGGTATTGGGGTTGTAGGTGCCCAATTTTTCCAAGTACTTACCATCTCTTTTCGCCCGGCTGTCGGCCGCTACGATCCAATAAAATGGTTTTCCTTTTTTACCGTGTCTCTGAAGTCTAATTTTTACTGGCATATCACATTAATTTGTAGGGTGCCCGACCCTGGTTATTAATTCTAAATTTTCTGCTTTTTCTTGTTAAGCGGGTGCAAATATAATACTTCCTGTTGAAGTTGCAACTAGATTCAGACTATAATTTGAGTATTTAAATCGTTTGCCGAAATCTTAAGAAACACCATGAAATGGCGTCGCTGTTCGCGTCAGGTGGATGGCCTTCGGAAAGTACTGGATATGATATTATTCTATTCCCGCTCCGCCAGCATATCCTTCCCCATGACCAAGGTAGCCCGATGCCTCGCCACTAGGGCGTTAATGTCTTCAAGAATGTCAGGATGCTCCCCGGCAATATCGAATTGCTCCGAAGGGTCTTCATTGACGTTATATAGGATGGGCGTGGTATGTTCTTCACGATCACCGAATTGCCCGTATGCGCCTTGGGTGATAAAGTGGGCTTTGTAATCGCCCTGCCGAACGGCATAGAGTTCGGTGCCGCGATAGTAGAACATATTCTTTCTGG
>JBATUY010000312.1:0-1549 GCA_049671465.1 Pricia sp.
GCCTGGTTCTGGGAGCCGGTTGGCCATTTTTTGATACACAGGTGTCCCAGAGCTTGTACCACTAGTTGTCCCGAATATGGGCATGTTCATTTTTGAACCTCTTGCCGGGTGAAAAGAAGGAAAATAGTTCAGGTAGCCCCAATCGTTCAAATCTCTCAAGTAATTATGATAGGTTGTTTTTGACCTGAACTTTGCTTTTTCCATAATGAACTGCCTATTAATGGTCAGCGTATTTTTGAAGAATTCACGGTTCCATTTCTGGAAGAATGCTAGGTATAATGTGATATGGCCTTGTTTGATTCTCTCGTCATTATTGAACCTTTCAAAGACAGCATTTAGGTGGGTGATGTAATTTATCTTTTCCATTGGTTCTCCGTGTTTTCGTTATCGTCATTTTTTTCTTGATACCGGACCTGCGTTTTTTCTGTGCTATACTTTTTCTCTATGAGCAAGGGCTTCTTTGTTGGTTCTGATTGTTCGAAAAGCGAATACAGCATTGCAGCTGTAGGCTTGGTCTGGGATTTTTCAATATCCTTGAGTATGGCGATCATTCCGTTCATCCGTTTCTTGATAAGTAAGGACATTCTCATTTCTAAGGTTTCCATTCGCGGCCCCATGGATTCTGAAGGCGAGATTCCATTGTCTTCAAAAAAGTCCAACATGAGCATTAAGGTCATGGACTGCGATCTTGACATTTTCTTACAGAATTCCCTAAACCTGATTGCAACCGAAGTTTTTATGCCTAGCTTCTCGAATCGCTCTTTTTTTAATTCTTCATCCATTTTTTCTGAAATTATATACCGTTTTTATTGGGCTGTAAGCGTTTTTTCTGAAAATCGGGCTTAGATACCGATATCCCCAAAAGAGACAATACTCCCGAAACCCCTATTCTCATTGCTGATGGAGAAAATAATGAAAACGAAACATCGCGACAGCGTGTTACCCTCTTGCTACTCCATCCCTTCATTTCATTTCAGGGTTTTCATACTTTCTATCTGAAGCTAAAAAGCGAATCGAAAAATACAATCCAACCATTTTTTTAGCATGGCTTATATCTGTTTTTTGATGAATCCTTAGTGTTCAAAAGAAAACAATGATATTCATGCAGCTCAGTACCTTATTGAACTACCACAAAATCGAAGCCATATTCAATGGTGCTATTTGATGTCAAATGGTTGCCAAAATGACATTTATCCAACTACTTATTATATCCCGAGCGTTTTCCTTTTCTTTATTTGATAGTGGAATGTAACTCTTTGGCTATAGTTTCTTTAATTATCAGCTGATACTGATGTTATTTTTGAGATATTCCAATTACTTCCTATAGAGCCTTCGCTGTTACCTTTTCTGTAACCACACCTAAAATTTCGGTTGCGTAAGGGCTTATAAAAATGAGCGTTCCCTGAGCGTAGTCGAAGGGCGCGAATGATTATGCAGTCCGTCTCAAGCCAAATTTTAAACCTTTGTGAAAGAAAGTAGAAGCTTGCACCATTGGTTAGCGAACGTGATTCTTATTTTTTACTTGGGAATGCAGCCCTTCGATTGCGCT
>JBATUY010000313.1:0-2672 GCA_049671465.1 Pricia sp.
ATACGAAGAAAGTAGAATTTGTTACGGAGACCGTAAAATCTATTTTGAAAGAAGCAAAGAAGAACAAGAGTAGAGAGAATTAGCCATATAAGTTAAAATAAATTCTGTTTTACATAATATAAATTATGATACAAAAATGTATCATAATCCGACGTTATATAAAATTGCGATAAGTTATAAGTAATTTCTGTGTATTCCTAGCCATCTATGAGGTTTCGCCCATAGTCCATGCGCTGACTTAGAACTCTAAGAATAAAAATTCCGTTTGCCGTATGCAGATAAAATATGGTGTGTGCTTGATAAGAAAATCTTTTTAATTCAGCAATAAATTCGGAGGCATCACGACCCAAGTCTATATTGTCTGCAAGTAGTTCAAATGCTTCATGCATACCATAAAAATACTTCTGCGCCTGGGATAGCCCAAATTTGTATATGCCAAACTCATACATTTCAGCCAAATCAATTTCGGCTTTGCTGGAGAGTTTATAATCGGCCATCTTCGCGCATCCGTGTTTCTACTTCTTTCATGATTTCCGGTAACGATTTTGTGCTAACACCGCTTTCAAGACCTTCAATGAGTTTGGCTTTTAACGATAGAAATTTAGCATTGTTAGCTTGGTCTTGCCTCACAAGATTTCGCAAATATTCACTATCGTTAGTATATTCCCCAGCTTCAATTTGCGCTTTTATCCATTTATCTTGCTGTTCGGTAAAGGTTACCGTTTTGCGAACTGTTGCCATAATGAGTGTGTTTAAATCATCATACTATTGGTGCAAGATAGTGATTTTGTTCGAATTGCCGCAGAGAATTCAACTTTATTTTCAATATCCCATTCCACACACATTACACTCCCCACCTACCGTCGGGTCGCATAATAAGTGTTCCATTACCTATTCAAAGAAAGTTTATAGAAGAAAAATTTGAGGAGAGTGAAGTGCCAAATACTTTGCTTTACCCAAGCAAAGTTACATAACGCAGAACATTATGTTTCAAAACGAAACATAATCTGACCTTATATCAAATTGCGATAAGTTATAACAAATATTCCAGAAATACACCTGTATGAATCATGGAGCCCATATTGCCGCAACAGCACAAAATTTTGAAAGTAAAATTTCTGTGCCCTTGCTGCTTATCTCCGTTGTTTCAGCTATTTATTACAGGCGTTTCTATCACTATGTCAAATAGAAATGGAAAATCCCACCAAATTACGATGGGATTTTAGACAAAAAGTATTTTGGTTTTAACTAGCTAATCTTTCCGAAGATTTCAAAATTCTAATAGCAGAATCAGCTAATTCCTCATTCAATCCAACGGTTGCGCTAGTTTGAACAAGTTTAGACTTGATGTTATCGGGCAACTTATTCAAGGTTTTATCATCATCGATAATAACGTAAGAATTTTCACATCCCGTTCCAACCCATTTCATTATTTCCTCTCTTCTATTGAGATGGTTGCTATTTTCATTAAGTCTCTTAATCTTAACGTTTTCGAAACCTCTGGCCGAAAATATATTTTTCCATTGAGCGATACTATAACAAGACTTGTGGGAAGTAGTCAATAGAATATCCGCACCCGTTTCAGAAATAATTTTCTGAAGGCTGACTATGGATTTTCTACTAAATTTGGGAAATCCATCATTCTCAAATTCCGGACGTTTCCAACTTGTTGCAGGGACCATTACTCCATCTATGTCTAATAATATCAACATATTACAAAGATATGTTTTATTTTATAAATCCTTCAAAATGCTAATATCTACATCGTTTAATTCCGCATCTCTTATGTTATGCTTTCGAATCATTTCAGCATCTTCATAATCATCCTCATTGATTATTATAGCTGCCCAGTCACAATTGATGGCCGATGATGGTATCGGCCAGTCATTTATCCCAATCTCCGTTTCTGAAAGAATAGAACAAACATATCTGTGGTGCCCATCCACGATTCGAGAATCATTTACCCGAATATTGTCAAATTCTATTCCAAGTTTCATTTTCTTGTATATTCTTTGCAATATCGGAAAGCATATTTCTCCCTGGGTTGCTATCAATCCAAGTGAACCGGAATCCAATAAATCTCTAACATTTTTCAAACTGATTTCACGCATGGAGCGAAGTTATCTTTTTTTCTTTTTACGGGGGGTAGTGACCTCATAGCTGCATAAAACGACAACTTCGCTCGGAAGCCCTGTAAGTACTGATGTTTTATTTATCCTAAATATAGCGTATTCAGCTAATTATGCTAATTTGTGGAAAAAATAAGATGGAAAAAAGCCAATATCAGGACTGGTACCTGACCTACGATGAGTCGATATTGTTGAAGAACAAAGGTTTTCCACACAAATTGGCCTTTGCAGTTCAATTGAAACAATACCTTTCCACAGGTTCTTTCCCTAAGAATAAATCAGGTGTAGTCAATGGTTTGGCTTCCCACTTGAGCAATCAGTTGGAAACCAATGAATCCATTTTGGATGGATATGATTGGTCACACAGGACCGCCGAACGGCACCGCAAGGAAATATTAAAGTTTTTGGGAGTTGAAAAAGCAAATGAACAGCACCGTAATGAGCTTATCATTTTTTTGGTAGACAACATCCTCCCCTATGGAAGCACAAGAACGGAAATCGAGGAAATTTCTTTACAATGGTTCCTTGAACAGAAGCTGTCGG
>JBATUY010000314.1:0-2213 GCA_049671465.1 Pricia sp.
AAAACAAGTCTAAATAAACAAGTACAGTATATGAAAAGATTAGCCTTTGCTTTAACGATCTTGGCCGGTGTTGTTTTCACCTCCTGTAGTTCCGATGATAATGATATTGATGAACAGGCCGTCACGCCAACGTGTAGTGATGGTATCCAGAATGCTGACGAAACTGGCGTCGACTGTGGTGGAACTTGTTCGCCATGCGAAACAGGTATCGAAAGTCCAGAAAGCTATACTTTCGAGAGAGACGGTGCAAGTACGGTTAATTTTAGCGGCCAAACTACGCGTTTGCAGATGGGTAGTGAGTTTGTCACGGCACTAACCGATAATACGAACACGGCCGATCAGTTACAAGCCATGTTTGCCCACGAAGAGGGCGACGCCGATTTTTCCGAAGCCGATCTGAACGCCTCCGATAAAAATATAAAGAGTAAAACGGCGGCTTCTATAGATTTGTTCGCTGACAATGCTACAGATCAAGCTTTGATACGCGCCGATTTTGATGGTTGGATTACCGCTCAAGTCGATGAAGTATTCGAAAACTGGAACACCACCGCGGCACCGGAAGTTGCGGGTCAGGTACCTCAAGGCGAACAGGTACGCTACATCAATGCCCAAGGTCTCGAATACAATCAAATGATTGCCAAAGGCTTGATCGGTGCGCTGACATTGGATCAAGTCGTTAATAATTATTTGAGTCCTGCTGTGTTGGACGAAGGCGCTAACAGGGCCGACAACGATGCCGGTACGGTAGAGGAGGGAAAATCCTATACGACGATGGAACACAAATGGGACGAAGCCTATGGCTATTTGTTTGGCCTGAACACTAACCCCGCTGACCCTATAATGGGCGAAAATGATGGTGACCTGTTTTTGGGAAGCTATATCGGTCAAGTTGCCGCAGATCCTGATTTCAGTGATCTTATCACTGCATCCTACAATGCATTTAAACTGGGAAGGGCCGCTATTGTGGCCAAAGATTATGACCTGCGCGATGAACAGGCCGAGATAATCAAGGCAAAATTGGCCTTGGTGCCCTCGGTACGAGGGGTGTATTACTTACAGTCCGGCAAAGATGCCCTTGCCGAAGAAATGCCGAACTATGGAGGTGGTTTTCACGCCCTTTCCGAGGCCTACGGTTTCATCTATAGTCTTCAGTTTGCGCAAGATGCGGCTACCGGAGCGGCATATTACAGTAAAACGGAAGTCGATGCCCTTTTGGCGCAGCTATTGGGAGACGGTGAAAACGGACTTTGGGACGTCACTCCCGAAACTTTGGATAGTCTATCGGAAACCATTGCGACCCGGTTTGGTTTTACGGTGGAACAGGCAGCATCGGATTCAGAGTAAAAAAGTTAGCTTCCGCCGGAAATTTCAGGGATAATTCTACGGTTTTCTGGAGTTATCCCTTATTTTTGCAAAGCTTGATTTAGAATAAATAAAAATAAGATATGCGACGACTTTTTGGAGCTTTATTAGTAGTGACCTTACTATGGGCGTGCTCATCCGATGATTCGGGTGTGGTAGATAATCCTCCGGCGGAAGGTGAAAATCCCGGTACGCCGAACGGGGAAACCGGCTTTGAGCGAGGTGCCCTGTTAGCGAATTGGGCGGATAATATTATCGTACCTTCCTATGAGGCCTTTACGGCCGAAGTAGCCTCCATGAAAACGGCGTTCGATGCTTTCAAAGCGGATGCTAGCGAAGCAAATCTCGTTGCTCTGCGGGTATCTTGGTTGTCTGCGTATCGAACTTGGCAGAAGGTATCTATGTTTGAGATCGGTCCCGCCGAGACGGTCGGACTTCGATTGAACATCAATATTTATCCGACCGATACCGAAAAAATAGCCGGCTACCTCGCCTCCGGATCCTACGATCTTTCACTGCCTTCGAATAGGGATGCCAAGGGCTTTCCCGCTTTGGACTATTTGATTAATGGGTTAGGCGAAGACGACCCATCGATTGTTTCTAAGTTCAACGAACCCGGAAAGGACGCGCTTATAGGGTATATCGACGATGTTCTGGCGGATATGACCGGCCTGTCCGATCAAGTGCTGTCGGAATGGAAGCAAGGGTATCGGGATACCTTCGTCAATGCGGACGGTTCCTCGGCAACGGCATCCGTAGACCGTTTTACCAACGATTTTGTTTTCTACTACGAAAAGTTTCTCAGAGCGGGAAAAATGGGTATCCCTTTAGGCGTCTTCTCAGGGGTACAG
>JBATUY010000315.1:0-6712 GCA_049671465.1 Pricia sp.
GCTGGCGTACTTGCCGGTCAGGATACTGGCACGGGTAGGAGAGCACAGCTGATTGGCATAGGCTTGGGAAAAGGCGACCCCTTCTGTGATTAAACGGTCGATGTTCGGAGTTTCGTAGAACATTTTTGAGGTTTCGGCTCCGCTAAACTTTTGGGCGTAGGCTTGGCTATCCATAATTCCATAATCGTCGGCCAAGATTAAGATGATATTCGGCCGCGTTGTTGCATCCGCCTGTGAAGCTTTTGCCGTTTTAGATTGGCAGCCCATCAAGATGAAGAGCGAAAGTAGGCCGGTAAATATTTTAATAGAATTCATAGGGGAAAATAGATGAAATAAGCCAAATTTGAAACCTTGTGGAAAAATCACTCCTCATCTGAATTTTCTTTTGCCCCCACATCCACTTTATGACGGATTTCGTCCCAGCTATCTATGCCGATAATTTCTTTGTATTGGTCATATACTTCGTCTTCCTGTTCGGTACCGAAAGCCTGATATACCTTCCAAACCGGCTTTATACCCCCGGGGTCATCGGCATCATCCGGAAAACGGCGTAGCCCGATACGCAATCCGCCCTCTTGGCGATTGTCTTGCCAATTATGGTACTGAAATGCATCTATACCTTCTAAATATTTGATTTTTTTCATTGCATAGGCCATTCCCGCGGCCTGTTCCTTTAAGTCTTGCTCGCTATAGGTGGGGGAGTTGGTGCCATTTTCAGAGAGATAGACCAAGCGTTTCGTTTTTCCCTTAAATAGAACCTCAGGTTGACGTACCCAGGCATCCAATACCTCGGTATTCTTGAATGTTATCAATTGGGTGTCGAAATCGAAACTCACTTTTTCATCTAACCAGGTTTTAGGTTCCCGCAAAGATTCCGGATACGGATGTTGGGCGATGGCCCATTCAAAATCACCTTCAGCTTTCGAGAACGTTAACAATTGTTCCAGCAGTTCTTTGGAGTGGTAAAAACGTGGATTATTGGTCCAGTTCCAAAAATGGGTCAGGGAGATAAATACCTTGGCATTGGGGTTGTAGGTTCGAGCGATATTGTGCGACATCCGCATCGATTTATGGTATAGGTCCATAAAAACAAGTGCCGTTTTATCACCGGCGTTTGTCCACACCCATCCGGCATCCACCTCATTATGTATGATCCAATGGTGAATACGGCCGTATTTCTTATCGGGCCTGGTATATCGATTGGCCAGAAAATCGAGTGCGGCGGCGTAATATTGTACCCCTTCGGGCGTGGTCAGATTGGGCATACTATAAATACCCGCGGGGTCGCAGTCGGGATGTTGCATTATGCGCCCTATCTCGGGGTCGGCAGTCTTAGAAGCCTTATCGACCAATAGAATGGCAGAAACCTCGATATTTCTTTCAGCGGTGCTAAGAAAGGTTTTATCGTGAGCGACAATCTCAGCCTTATCCGCATAATAGGTCTTTCCCATATATTCAAAAGGCACATGGTCGGGCGACGGACCCGATTTTAGGAAACGGGTCACCGAGATATTTACGGTAACACTAGTGATGCCCAGGTCGTCTAGGTCTGTATAGGGTGCCTCACGATTTGTACTATACCCGCCCAGCCCTTTTTTGGTGGAAGGCTTAACAAACGGATACGTATGCTTCGGTTCGATGGAATCGGCATACCGCGCGTGGGAGACAGGCAAATACCCATCGGCCTCTTTCTTGACTATCATCCATTTTGAGAGTACCCGGTCTTGCTGAAAGCCATGTCGCTCAGCAGTACGGGCAATAGAAATATTAAATTGTGAATTTTTTGATTTCAGCGGTTGTATAAACTCGAAATCTCTCAGCGCGGTAGCATTTTCATAGGGACTGATTTCAGCAATAAAAAGATTTTCATTGTTGTCGATTTCGCCCCTTATTTCAACGCGGTCATCGGTTACCAGTACCTTATTAATTTTGTTTTTGAAATCAGCATCTAAATAGGAATTCAAACCAGCCTCATAAATGGCCTGTTTCTCTTTGATTTCCGCGGCCTTTGCTTCCAATTCCGCTTCTCGCGCCGTCTGCTGACGCAAATTCAAACTTCTCACCTGAATTTTTAAATCGGGTGCGGCACCGAAATCCATCCGAAGATAATCGCCTTTTTTGCCCCAATCACCCAGTTCTTCCGAAAGGTCAATGGTAAATTGCACCCAGCCTTCCGTTGATCCGATATCCCTTACCATTTTAGACTTGATGACATCCGTTAAGGGATAAAAGTAAACCTCGATAAAATCCAATCCCGTAGGGCAAAAGTATTCGAAGGAGAGCCGGTTCATTTTTTTGTCGATGTCCATCTTCAAAGGTTCGGCGAAAACATAAGGATCCGCTCCGCTTGTCGCTATATCATAAACACCGTCTTCCTGCACTTTTAGCTCGAGGTCGTTAGCGCCCTCGGTTTTAAGTGCTACGGACAGCGAGGGCTGTTGTGCGGAAAGTGTAACCGAGAACCCCAGAAGAAAAAATATATATTTGATCATGATGACAAGCTTATATTTTTTAAATGTACACTACACCTGTCTATTTACCATCCTGTCCTATACTGCTCCACGAATGTTTTGGGATGCTTTTGGGAACGTTATCAATACCTCTCACCGCAGTATCCGATTTGAACCCGATGTTGGAGTCGTCCTCATATTTTTGAAATTTTGTCATAACGGATAAAATAAAGGATAGTACAGGATGCAGATTTGCGGTGGCTATCCTATTTTTAGCAAGATTACCTCCATTCCTTAAACGCTAACTTCCTCTTATACACAAAAGCCATGCATATTACACTTTACCGTTTGTTTTTGGGAATTTTTCTGGTCGTTTCCTGTACCTCCAAAAAAGAACCTACATCGGTAGTTGCCGATAAAAGTTCCCCTAACGTACTTATCATTCTGACCGACCAGTGGCGCGCTCAGGCCACGGGCTACGCTGGTGACCCGAATATTTCTACTCCAAATTTAGATAGTCTGGCCGCCATAAGCGTCAACTTTAAGAACGCCGTATCGGGCATGCCGGTCTGTTCGCCGTTCAGGGCATCGCTTATTACCGGACAGCGACCGCTCACGCATGGCGTGTTTATGAACGATGTACAATTAGATACCGCGGCGGTTACGATGGGCAAGATATTCTCAAAGGCAGGATATGATACCGGCTATATTGGAAAGTGGCATCTTGATGGGCACGGTCGACTTTCGTTTATTCCACCGGGACAGCGACGGCAGGGCTTCGATTTTTGGAAAGCCAATGAATGCACGCACAACTTCAACCATTCCGTGTATTACGAGAACGAAAATCCGGAACGTAAAATATGGGACGGGTACGATACCTTTTCGCAGACCGATGCGGCCATCGACTATATGCAAAATAGAAAGACGGCGGACAGACCGTTTTCCTTGATTCTATCCTATGGTACGCCCCATGCGCCCTATCAAACGGCTCCAGAGGAATACCAAAAGCTATTTCATCCGGATAGTATCAAACTGCGGGAGAATGTGCCAAAGGAAATGCATGAACAGGTAAAAAAAGATTTGGCAGGGTATTACGCCCATATCGCGGCCCTTGATGACATGGTCGGAAAATTGATATCCCACTTAAAAGAAACCGGCCAGCTCGATAATACAATACTAGTCTTTACCTCCGACCATGGTGACCTGCTGGGTTCGCAAGGCGCCTATAAAAAACAACAGCCCTACGATGAATCCATTCGCGTACCAATGCTCTGGCATATCCCTGAGCATTTGGGGATAGCTGCAGGGGTAAAAGAGGCCATGTTTAACTCCGAAGACATTCTGCCGACCTTGTTGGCGTTGTGCGATATAGCCATTCCCGAAACGGTAGAAGGCATTGATTACAAAGGATATTTAGAGGGTACCGAAGCTATTGACCGTGCCGCGCTGATTGCCTGTGTGCAACCCTTCGGACAGTGGAATAGGGTCGAACACGGTGGTCGGGAATATCGAGGACTACGGACTCAACGCTATACCTATGCCCGTGATCTCAACGGACCTTGGTTGTTGTTCGACAACGAAAACGACCCGTACCAAATGACAAACCTAATCGGACAACCCGAATATTTAGATACACAGCTTGTCTTAGATCAAACTTTATCTGGTCGCCTGAAGGAAAACGGCGATGCGTTTCTTTCTGGGATGGCCTATGTCGAGCAATGGGGGTATCCTGTCGATAGTACGGGAACGGTACCTTACTCAGAATAATATTATCTTCGCCCGGTCAGTATACGTTGTCTACAAGACATCGCATTTTGAAAAAGAGCTGTTGCGGTAAGCAGTGGTCGACCTAAAAATAGGTTTTGAAACTTCTGATTTTTTTTATCACTTTAATAATCTTAAAGTTTAACATTTGTCGAAACCCCAAATATTTGGCATGATTTCAAAGAAATTAATGTAAAAGCAGGACAGTACAGGATACCCATGCGCAATGATTAACATATCATTGTGATTAATACAATCGATTGTAAGTCTTTTAACTCAAATGCACTCAAAATTAACAAACATGCAAAAACCAAAAACCAAGACAACGGATTTCCACCTAAGCATTCGTTTTTTGATGTTTTTCTTTTTCGGGCTAATAGGGCTGTCCGCCTTCGCTCAGGAAACCATTAGTGGAACTATTACCGGTCCCCAAGGCAATCCTTTACCAGGAGTCAATGTAGTTCAGAAAGGCACCAACAATGGTGTCAGTGCAGATTTCGACGGCAATTACTCCATTACATTGAGGGAGGGCAGCAACATCCTGGTATTTTCTTCCTTAGGCTTTGCGGAAGTTGAAGAAACTGTTGGAAACAGAACTACCATAGATATCTCGATGCAGGAAGATTCCGAGTCATTGGATGAAGTAGTTGTTATCGGATATTCGACTGTTTCTCGTGAAAAGGTATTGGGTGCGCTATCCACAGTCAAATCTGATAAGATTGTACAAGCTGCGCCAACCTCGGCCTTTGACGGTATACAAGGCCGTCTTAGCGGAGTCCAAATCCAGTCTAACGGAGGCCCGGGTGCTGGCTTTGACATTAGAATTCGTGGTACTTCTACTTTTAGCGGTGGTGATAATTCGCCATTGTACGTTGTGGACGGTCAACAATTAGATAATATTGATAACATAGACCCTAAGGACATTGCCTCGCTCGAAGTTCTGAAGGATGGCGCTACTGCAGCGATTTACGGTGCGCGGGGTGCCAATGGAGTCGTTTTGATTACGACCAAGTCAGGAAAAAAAGGCGATGTAAATATCGACGTAAGTGGTCTTACTGGCGTTACCAGTTTAATAGGGGCAATACCGGTGGCAAATACACGTCAGCGCATCTTTTATGAGGATGTCCGACGAGGCGATAATGAATCTTTGACAGGCAACCAAAGAGATTCCTTAAACCAATTACTTCGCAATTCATTCGATTTGCAAGATTTGATTACAAGGGCGGGTATTAGAAATCAAGTTAACGTTGCTGTAAGCGGAGGCGGCGAGAAATCAAGTGCTTACATGAACGTAGGATTTCTTAATGATGAGGGAATAGTAATCAACAGTGACTATAAGAGAATCACCACTCGATTTAAAGTCGATTATACCCCCAGCGAAAAAATTACCGTAGGTAGCAATTTAAATGTGTCTTTTGAAGAACAAAATGGTCTGAACGAAGGACAGGTATTTCAACAACTGGTCGAGCGTATCGCTTATTTTCCGGTTTTTGAGCCAGACGGGTCATTTACACCAGAGATTGCCGGGCGTCAGAATCCGGTTGCGGAAGCAAACCTTAGAACCTTGAAAGAAAGGAACTGGCGTGCCCAAAATTTTAGTTTTGCCCAATATAACATTACGCCGTCTTTCTCGATAAAATCTACTTTAGGTTTGAATTTTAGACTTAGAAAAAACAATCAATTCAATCCTATTTTAACAAACAACCCGAACAGTCCTATTCCTACGGGCAGTTTGCGGGATAGATTGAATTATGATATTCAACAGGAAAACTTCTTTAATTACAACAACGAATTTGGTAAGCATACAGTAGGCGTTTTTGGCGGCATGCAGATACAAAGATTTTCTTTCGAAGGATTCGATATTGAGGCCAATTTCAATTCGGATGCCGTTGAAACCTTTAACAATGTAGACCCTAGTAGTTTGGCAATCAACACTAACAATTCGATAAACGAAAATAACAGTCTATTTTCTTTGTTCGGTGGTTTTAATTATGACTTTGACAATCGATATTTAGTCGGTGCGACCTTTCGCCGTGATGGTTCATCAAGATTCGGCCCCGAGAACAAATATGGTCTTTTCCCATCCGCAACATTAGGTTGGCGCGTGAGTAATGAATCCTTTCTAGAAGGAAACCAAATATTAAATAACTTATTACTGCGGGCAAGCTACGGGGTAACCGGTAATCAACAAATCGACAATTACGATTTTTCCAGTGCCTATTTACCGGGTTACATATATGATGGTATCAGTGGTGTTGTTCCAACACGATTGGGCAATTCCGTTATTCGGTGGGAAGAGACGGAATCAATCAACCTTGGCTTTGACTTGGGTATGTTCCAAAACCGTTTTACCCTAAATTTTGATGTGTGGAAAAAGAATACAAATGACTTATTGGCCAACGTCCCTTTGCCTGAAGAGACTGGTTATAGCGGTATCCGAAGAAATGTAGGTTCGTTAGAAAACCGTGGTATCGATATAAGTCTTAACGGTACCATAT
>JBATUY010000316.1:0-6308 GCA_049671465.1 Pricia sp.
GTACTAGCTCTCCGTCAAAATAGATGAATATGAAAAATAATAAAGAAGACAGCATCATAACGGGCCAATCGGTTGTATAGAAACTACGCTGCACATCAATGCTACCCAACAAGACCGTGATGCCCAACACGAGGCCGAGATTGGCAATATTGGATCCGACGACATTGCCCAACGCCAGATCGGGAAAACCATCTAAAGCGGACTTTACACTTACGATCAGTTCCGGTGCCGAAGTGGCAAAAGAAACCACGGTCATACCGATAACAATCTTAGGGATATTCAATCGCAGCGAAAGCGCCACGGCAGATTTCAAAAGCCAGTTACCGCCAGCAATAAGAAGTACCAGACCAATAACTATAAAAAGAAGGTTTTGCATGGATGGGTTTGTAGGAACTTGAGGCAAATATATGCGAACATTTTAAATTTTCGGGATTCTTTTAGAGATGGGGCAATTACCGAAGGCCTATGGCTTAGAAGGCATACCAAAATGATGGAAACCACAAAAAACATCCTTTTCGGACAAAAATTTCCCTTGCCTATTCGAAAAGCATCCAAATAACGCCTACAAATGTTATACTTCAGTATCTGAAACGGTTATTTTAGTTACGATTGAAAACAAAAATTAAGTAAATAAGTCTTAAATAGTAATAATATCCATCTTTTTGATTCCTATATCCTATCCAAATACAATTATTCCTACTGAATTGTTAGGAAATGAATATCCCTTTTACATATCTTGATTGAATAATCGATTATCGAGTAGTATTTACTCAATCCTTTTTAAGCATTCCTTCGGATAGAAAAAAAGGACTAACCCTAAAAACCGAGCACTATGATTACACTTGCTAAACTTTTGATATTGCTACTGGCATCTTTGATCACGATGTTGGTGTAAGTTGAATCATATAGGCCTATATAGATAAAAAAGGACTGCCCTCTTGGGTGGTCTTTTTCTATTTTTAAGGTTGTGGTTCCATTTCGCCTACGCAAATGTCACCCGTAGTAAATTGCGCTCAATCGAAAACAAAACGCCATACCATATCCGTAAAATCAAAAGGATAAGACGAGTTGCTTATATTTGTACCAATTGTAATGGAATGAAAAAGGCATTTTTTAAATTTTTGGCAAAGGTAAACAAGGTGGTACTACCCTCTTATTCCAAAAAGCGCCTAGACCTCTCGAAAGCCTCTAAATTTCAGATGGCATTGATCGGATGGCGATATTTTGTCACTACCCGAGCCTTGGATTGATAGAAAGTATGCTTCAATATCAATAGCGCACCAAAGACTGTACATCGTATCCATTTAGTTTTACTTCGCCGTTCAACGCCTCCAAAATCATCAAAAAATTACACTGAACGATTTGACCGCCCAAGCGTTCCACCAGCTCACAGGTGGCTTTTGCGGTACCACCCGTGGCCAGAACATCATCATGTATCAAGATTCTATCCCCTTTGTCAATACCATCTGTATGTATTTCTAGGGTGTCGGAACCGTACTCCAGATCATAGGTCACATTGATTTTCTCCGCCGGTAGCTTTCCAGGCTTCCGAACGGGTACAAAGCCGACCTTTAGTCTTGCGGCCAACAATGGACCGAAAAAGAAGCCACGGCTTTCCATGCCCACGACCTTGTCTATTTTTTTGTGTCCGATCAGCTCCAGCAAGGCTTCGGTCGCTCGCTCCATGGCCTCCGCGTCTTTTAGCAGGGGCGTAATATCTTTGAAGAGGATGCCTTTGGATGGAAAATCGGGGATATCGCGAATGTGGGGTTTTAGGTTCATTTAAGTTGTCCGGTTATTTTGCGGTAAATTTAAAAAGAAATATATTTGCACCCGCTTGAAACAAAGGCCAATATTGGTCCTGTGGCGCAACTGGATAGCGCATCTGACTACGAATCAGAAGGTTACAAGTTCGAATCTTGTCAGGATCACGATAGATAAAAGCAGTTGCAAAATTTTGTGATTGCTTTTTTGTTTTAGTAGTGTGCTTATTTTGTTGTTTTTAGCCTTCCGGATTTAGCCAAATACCTGGTAAAAACTTGATATATTATTCTATTTAAATTAAGTGAAAAATCCCCTAACAAGTGACCCCAAAATGGATAGGGAATTTGAATCGATATCCTATTTCTTTCTATTTACTATCTACAGTAAAGCACACGTAAAGACGCCAAGCACCTTAACCGTAACCACATCGATATATATACTCTTTTACATCGACCAATCGGTAAATTCATCATCGATCCCGTGGTAAACCTACTACACTTCTTAACCTCTAGTACCAAGTAATGAACTGATGGCCTAGAGTCCTTTTCGTAATAAAGGTTTCGCTGAAGGCTTGTCTTGTATGCCGAAAATTCGATTTTGCTTTTCCAAAGTCCCATTTTCCGTGTCAGGCTGCCGTATCCAGATGCAGGAACACTAATACTCATTTTTTTTTACCATCTACACAATATTTGATACCATACATATAGATAAGTAGCAACTCCAATCCTTGATTGCCTATCTTGAAAAGATATTATAAATATTTGATAATCTCTTCTCATAAACAATGGCAACACTACCCGTTTCCGCTTACTATTATTTACCCAAGGAGAAGTCACTTATCCTAGAAAATATTACACCCATTTCGGAAACCGAAGCCTTTATATTCGGTAACATAGAAATTTCTAAAATAGCACTGCTGAAAAAACATTCTATTTTAATGGATTTTCACCAGGACCCGTCCGATCCCGCAACCGGAATTCCAAAAAGTATCGGCACTTCATCTAAAAGCCAAAGATCGGTTCAACTCCGTTCCGTAACAAAGGTGGAAAAGCCGTATCCCATTGAAACAAACTTCTATTTAATTCAATTAGCGGGACCACTACTTCCTTCTTGGAAAATAGATCTGATCAATAATCATGTGGAACTTCTCGAATTGATGGATCGTACTGTTTACAAAGTAAAAACCAAGGAGCCGGTAGTATTTAAAAAGCTCAAATTTATCAGTAGCTATAGACCCTTCGCCATGATTGACAAGGAACTGGTGCTGAAAAGATCAGTATCCAGTTATTTTGATCTTTTCGCTTCTCAGAGCATAGTCGTTGGCACCTACGATATTCGTCTTCACCAAGATGCAGATACCGAAGCGTTTCTATCTTTTTTAAAAAACCAGAAAATTCAAGTGCTGGAGGAAAGCGGGATAAAGTTTCGTGTGAGCATAGAAAAAGAGGAAGTATTGGTCTTGCTCAGCCAACAGGAAGCTGTGTATGGTGTGGAAGAATATATAGAACCTATTTTACATAATTACTTGGCTCGGCGGTTACTTCATATTGATTTTGATAATGAGAATACCTTTGCAATAGAGCAATCCCTAACGGGAGAGGGCGAAATTGTGGGTGTGGCAGATACAGGAATTGACGCGGACCATCCTGACCTAAAAGACCGTATTTTAAAAGCTACCGCTTGGGGAAGATCCAATGACACTTCAGATCCGAACGGCCACGGCACCCATGTTTCTGGATCGATTGTTGGTAACGGGGCATCCTCGAACGGTAAAATAAGGGGCATGGCCCCGGGAGCCAAGCTTTTTTTTCAGTCCCTATTAGATGATAACGGCGGCATCAGCGGTATACCGCACGATCTTGCCGAACTGTTCCAAGAGGCTTATGACGCTGGGGTTAGGGTTCACAACAACAGTTGGGGAAGCGCTACGGAATCGGAGTATCGTTTTAACTCACTGGAAGTAGACGAGTTTATCTATACCCACAAAGACATGCTTCTGGTAATATCGGCCGGTAACGAAGGTACGGCCTTCAGTCCGAGGAACAGCGATCCCGGTTTTGTAGATTGGTTGTCATTGGGATCTCCGGCTACCGCAAAAAATGCTATATGCGTGGGGGCCAGCAGGAGCGCACGGACCATGGGCGGGTTTTCTGAATTGACCTACGGAATGGCATGGCCGGATAAATATCCGGTGCAGCCCATAAAAGATATTCTGATATCAGGTGATACTGAAGGAATTGCCGGATTTAGCAGCAGGGGGCCCTGTGGCAATGAAAGTAGGATTAAGCCGGATGTAGTGGCCCCAGGTACTGATATCGCATCGACACGGTCTTCAGAAGCACCCACTTCCAATTTCTGGGGACCCTACCCTAAAAACAGAAAATACGCCTTTATGGGAGGAACCAGTATGGCAGCTCCTATTATTTCTGGTTTTGCGGTGCTTTTAAGGGAATATTTAAGAAAGAACAAAGGTCATAAAGAACCAAGCGCGGCACTGCTGAAATCGGTAATTATAAATAGCACAAGGCAGTTGAGCGGTACCGATGCGCTGGCAGATCATGATTATATTCCAAATTTTCATCAGGGCTTCGGGTGTGTAGACATGCTCAACGTACTTCCTTCGTTGAAAATGGAAAACCTTGCTTTACACTTTTTAGATACATGGAAACTAGAGGAATTGCAGTTCAATGCCAGCGGTCAACGTTTTCTTTTTCGTCTTGAACTTGAAGAAGGCACACCTTTGCGGTTATGCCTGTGCTGGACTGATCCACCTGGTAGGGGGCTTCAAAACAACCTCAACCTTATGCTCATGCATGTAAAAAGTGAGCGTAAATGGGTGGGTAATGAGCAATTGCCTCGAATGATCACCTCATTTGACAGGGATAATAATGTGGAGATCATCCGCTTGGAAGATCCTCACAAGGGGGAATATCGAATTGCCATACAGGCCAATAATTTGTTGATAGGCGGACAGGATTTTGCACTTGCCGTAACCGGAAATATTAAAAACGGATTAGAACGATTAAAATAGAGGATATGTTTACATTACGAGTAGTCCAAGCAAAATTCGGGGATTGTTTCATCGTTATTTATGGGGACGAAAAAAAACCTAAATACCTGTTGATCGATGGTGGCCCAGGTGGGGTATACCCCAATTACCTTCGTCCGGAACTAAAAAAAATCAGGGATGAAGGGGGAGAATTGGAATTGATTATATTGAGCCATGTAGACGGCGACCATATCGTTGGACTTATAAACCTTACGGAAGAACTAAGGGAGCAACAGGTCGACGGGAACCCTCCGATAATCAAGGTCAAAGGGCTTTGGATGAACTCCTTTTCCAATACTTTAGGAAAAAACAATCAACTCACCCACGCCGTACAATCTCTCTTTTCAAGGGTTCAGAACATCCAATCGACAATGCCCGAAGGCAATCTGGTTCTTCAAAGTATAAACCAAGGAAATACGCTGAAGAGAAATGCGATGGTATTGGAAATTCCAATCAATGAGGTCGTAAATGAAGGAATTATTACCAACACCCTTCTGCCGAATACCGTTTCCTTAAACAACTTGAATCTAAAAGTAATCGGGCCAAATTCCGACAATTTGGAACGTTTGAGGAAGGAGTGGGAAGAATGGATCAAAAAAAATGAAGCCAAGTTAATGATGGCCGACGCTGAAATAATGGGAAACCTAGACAAATCAGTACCCAACCTCAGCAGTATCATGTTTCTAATGGAAGCCGAGGGAAAAAGTATCTTATTTACCGGTGACGGACGGGGCGACTTTATACTGGAAGGGCTTGCGGAGGCCGGTTTGATCAACGATGACGGAAAAATGCACGTTGATGTACTAAAGGTTCCGCACCACGGGAGTATACGTAACGCCACCAGCGAATTTTTTGAAAAGATAACTGCGAGTATTTATATCGTTTCTGGTGATGGCCATCATGGTAACCCTGAATTCGAAACCTTAAAATGGATTATAGAAGCGGCACATGAGCAAGAAAGGACGATTCAGATAATCTGTACCAACGAAACCGATTCCACCAAAAAAATCCTAAGGGACTTTCCGGCTAAGGATTATGGCTATGAACTTTTGTATATCTCTGAAGGATCTCATTCTAGAGATATTGTGTTGGCATAATCAACAGTTAAAAATTTTTGTCCGGCTACTAGTATAAGGGTAACGGGGCGACAGTTTTTTCTTGCTCTCGAGCATCCAGAGTCAAATGATTCCGGATTAGGGATTTATAAATCCGATATCTTCTTTTTTTTGTCCTGTTCTTTTTGGGTCAAAATATCCAATAATGGAGTAGCAATCATTCCCAATACCATTAGGGTCGAGAAAACACCCAAAAGGCGATAATAAAAATCAGATTCGGTAAAATTATTCAGAATGGAATTGATGAACATTCCGGTCACCGCTGTTATCAAAAAGAAAGTTGACCAGGTAAGATATCCTATGACCTTCGTATTGGATCTGTAAAGGAGCAATAAAGACATCTGGCCCATCGCAACGGCAAGAAATCCCAATATACCCAC
>JBATUY010000317.1:0-13471 GCA_049671465.1 Pricia sp.
TACTGATTATAGGTTCCGGTCCTATTGTAATCGGTCAGGCCTGTGAGTTTGATTATGCGGGATCCCAATCCTTGAGAAGCCTTCGTGAAGATGGTATCGAGACTATACTGATCAATAGTAATCCGGCCACCATCATGACCGATCCCAGTATGGCCGATTATGTCTATCTCAAGCCCCTGACCACAAAATCGATAATCGAAATCTTAAAGGCGCACCCGCAAATCGACGCAGTATTGCCGACCATGGGCGGACAAACGGCATTGAACCTTTGTATTCAAGCTGACGAGAAAGGCATTTGGGAAGATTTCGGCGTAGAACTTATCGGTGTCGATATCGCGGCCATCAATATTACGGAGGATCGCGAGAAATTTCGTGAGCTGATGCTGAAAATCGGCGTCGGAATGGCACCACAGGCTACGGCCAACTCCTTTTTGAAAGGAAAGGAAATTGCACAGGAGTTCGGTTTTCCCTTGGTTATACGGGCATCATACACCTTAGGGGGAGACGGAGCCTCTATTGTATATAAATCAGAGGATTTTGACGAACTATTGAGCCGTGGCCTGGAAATTTCCCCGATTCATGAGGTCATGATCGATAAGGCCTTGATCGGATGGAAGGAATATGAATTGGAGCTGCTGCGCGATCGAAACGATAATGTGGTCATCATCTGTGCCATCGAAAATATGGATCCAATGGGCATCCATACCGGAGATTCCATTACCGTCGCGCCGGCGATGACGCTTTCCGACCGTACCTATCAGAAGATGCGGGATATGGCCATTCATATGATGCGCAGTATCGGTGATTTTGCAGGGGGATGTAACGTACAGTTCGCAGTGAGTCCGGATGAGAAGGAAGATATCATCGCCATCGAGATCAACCCCAGAGTTTCCAGATCTTCGGCATTGGCATCCAAGGCGACCGGATATCCTATCGCTAAAATTGCCACAAAACTGGCCATCGGCTATCATCTCGATGAGCTGGACAACCAGATAACCAAATCTACATCCGCCCTTTTCGAACCGACGTTGGACTATGTGATCGTAAAGATCCCGAGATGGAATTTCGACAAGTTTGAAGGTTCCGACCGTACCTTGGGGCTACAGATGAAATCTGTGGGAGAGGTCATGGGCATCGGCCGATCGTTTCAGGAAGCGCTGCACAAAGCAACACAATCCCTAGAAATAAAAAGAAACGGTTTAGGCGCCGATGGTAAGGGATATAAAGATTACGACCAAATCATTAGCAAACTGACCATCCCCAGTTGGGATCGGGTGTTTGTGATTTACGATGCCATTCAATTGGGCATTCCACTTAGTCGTATCCACGACATTACCAAAATCGATATGTGGTTCTTGAAACAATACGAAGAGCTCCATCATTTGGAAAAGGAGATATCCACCTTTACCATTGCCACCATTACCCGCGATCTGATGTTGGAAGCGAAGCAAAAAGGCTTTGCCGATCGCCAGATTGCGCACATGTTGGATTGCTACGAAAGTGAGGTGCACAAAAAGCGTACCCAGGAGATGGACATCAATCGGGTCTACAAATTGGTAGATACCTGTGCGGCCGAGTTTAAGGCGATGACGCCCTACTACTATTCCACCTTCGAGGCGGAAATCGAAAAGCCCGATGGCACCCGTTACGTAGAGAACGACAGTATCGTTACCGATAAGAAAAAGATTGTCGTGCTGGGTTCCGGTCCAAACAGAATAGGGCAGGGCATCGAATTCGATTACTGCTGTGTACACGGAGTACTCGCCGCTGCGGAATGCGGGTATGAGACCATCATGATCAACTGTAATCCCGAAACGGTATCTACGGATTTCGATACGGCGGATAAGCTCTACTTCGAACCCGTTTTTTGGGAACATATCTACGACATCATCCTGCACGAAAAGCCGGAAGGCGTTATTGTGCAATTAGGCGGACAGACCGCATTAAAACTTGCGGAGAAGCTTGACAAATACGGCATCAAGATCATAGGCACTAGTTACCAATCGCTCGACCTAGCCGAAGACCGTGGCAGTTTTTCCGAACTGCTCAAAGCGAACGACATTCCCTTTCCCGAATTCGGCGTAGCGGAAACCGCGGACGAAGCCTTGGAACTGGCCGATAAACTCGATTTTCCGCTGCTTGTTCGACCCTCGTATGTTTTGGGTGGCCAAGGCATGAAAATTGTCATCAATAAAGAGGAATTGGAAGAACATTTCGTTGACCTGCTGCGAAAAATACCCAATAACAAGCTTTTGCTCGACCATTATCTAGATGGTGCCATCGAGGCAGAGGCCGATGCCATCTGCGATGGAAAAGACATCTACATTATCGGTATCATGGAGCATATCGAGCCTTGCGGTATACATTCCGGGGACTCCAATGCAACACTCCCGCCTTTCAATTTGGGGGAGTTTGTGCTTCAGCAGATTAAAGACCACACCAAAAAGATTGCCTTGGCCCTCAATACAGTGGGACTCATCAATATTCAATTCGCCGTTAAAGATGATATCGTATACATCATTGAGGCCAACCCAAGGGCATCGCGAACCGTTCCCTTTATTGCCAAGGCATACGGCGAACCCTATGTCAACTATGCCACGAAGGTCATGTTAGGCGAGAAAAAGGTCAAGGACTTTGACTTTAAGCCCCATCTAGAAGGCTTTGCCATCAAACAGCCCGTATTCTCGTTCAATAAATTCCCGAATGTCAACAAGAATTTAGGGCCTGAAATGAAGAGTACCGGCGAGAGCATATTGTTTATCGATAGTTTAAAGGATGATCAGTTTTACGATTTGTACACTAGAAGAAAGATGTACTTGTCGAAGTAATAGATATGCATTGAGGCTTCAAGCGACGAGCCATGGTTCAGGCAGAACAGGTGTTCAAAAATTTTCCAATCATCAGTTTGGTAGAGACACCCTGTATTTTAAAGTCCGGTAACAGATTGCAGGAACTATATTTGAATAGAATCCGTTATCCTACGCCTGAAGCGAATTTTCCGGATGGGTTTTAGTGCTTATCGCAGAAAATCTCTATGCTTTGGTCAGTTCCCCTTCGGCATAAAGCCGTCTGATTTCTTTTTTATCGAATTTGCCGACGCTGGTACGCGGTACTTGGTCGATAAACACATATTTTTCGGGAATTTGGTAACTGACAAAGTCCAAGGCGAGAAATTCTTTCAGCTCTTCTTCGGATAACGGGTTCTCCTTGTCTGTCAAAACGATGGTCGCCAAAGGCCGTTCCGACCATTTTTTATCGGGAATAGCGATTACGGCGGCCTCCTTAATTTTAGGGTGTGACATCAAGGCCGATTCCAACGCTACACTCGATATCCATTCTCCCCCGCTTTTGATGAGGTCTTTGGTGCGGTCGGTAATCTGCATATACCCATCGGCATCGATGGTACTGACATCGCCGGTTCTGAACCAGCCATCTTCGGTGAAATTCTCACGGTTGTGGGTCTTGAAATATGAGTTTATTACCCAGACCCCGCGCACCTGCAGTTCACCCATAGTTTCTCCGTCCCTAGGCGCCACCGAACCGTCATCACCGACGATGCGCATTTCAATACCCGGAAATTCGATACCTTGCTTGGCCCGAATTTTGATTTTTTCTTCTTGAGGTAAGCCATCATGTTGGGATTGCAATCTGCTGGCCGTGCCTAAGGGCGACGTTTCCGTCATGCCCCAAGCTTGAACGCCCCTAATGCCAAAATCATTTTCAAAACCTTCGATCAGGCTGGCGGGAAGCGCCGAACCGCCGACCAAATATTCTTCAAGTACCAGCTTTTCTTTAGGTGGATTTTTCTTCATCTCCTCATAGACGCCCATCCAGATCGTAGGTACGCCATTGGCCTTGGTCACTTTTTCGGCCTGAAGAATTTTAATGATGGCCTGTGGATTCAGGTTTGATGACGGCATCACCATATCGGAGCCCGATAGTAGGCACATATACGGAAAACCCCAGGCCATCACGTGAAACTGCGGCACGATTAACAGAATGCTATCCGCATTGCTATAGTTGCCGGCATTCGGGGAAAGAATGGTGAGCGCGTGTAAATACGTGGATCGATGAGAATACAGTACGCCCTTGGGCATTCCCGTTGTACCGCTGGTGTAGCACATGCCACTGGCTTCGTTTTCCTCAAGCGCCGGCCATTCGTAAGATTCGGATTGGTCGCCCACCAAATCTTCATAATGTATAACATTGGCCAACGTACTGCTAAAATCTTTTGGCGCATTTATGATGATATAATGTTCTACAGTTTCAAGCTTGGTACTGATTTTTTCCAATAGCGGTACCAAGGTCGCATCGACGAAAATGACCTTATCTTCGGAGTGGTTGACGATAAATTCCGTCTGCTGCGGCGATAAGCGGATGTTGATGGTATGGCAGACCGCCCCGATGCCCGGTATGGCATAATAAAGTTCTACGTGTTGATAATGGTTCCAGGCGAACGTGCCGACCATATCGCCTTTGGTGATTCCCAGCTTTTTGGTCAGGGCATTGGCCAATTGTTTCGTCCGTTTGTAGAGGTCGCCGTAGGTGTACTCGTGACGTGTACCATCCGGCAAATGGCTGATGAGTTTTTTATGGGCAAAGGCCGCATTGCCGTATTCCAATATGGTATTGGTGGTCAGCGGATAATCCATCATTAATCCTTTCATGGCACTATTTTTTGGATGATTTTGTTAGTTCAATCTCCCTAAGTTACACATTTTTTGGGATGGATGTACAGCGTGTTACTCAGTTGAACCAGACCGCATACTTTTTACGACGCAGTTCGAGGGCAAGCCGCTCTTCCATAGCTAGTGCTTCCGCTCTTGAGGCGATGGGATCGATATGATTGTAAAGACTGGGCCGAAGATACGACCCGTATTTAAGGACGATGGCCGCTGAAAGTTTATGTCCTTTTTTATTGACGTATCCGGTTTTATGTTGCTGGAAGCGTTCTTTCGGGGATTTACTGGTCATACCGACGTAGAGACATTCTAGAACCCCGTTGAACTGCGGATTGGCCTCACGGAATTTTCTATTTTCAGAAAATATTTTTTTGGATAGTTCGACGACGTATATGCGGTACTTAGGCATGACAATATTTTAATACTGCTTCACTTTTGCGATTTGGTGGTCGAGTCCGGCAGATTTTTCCGGATGGTGTTCAGAAATTCGGAAATATCGTAGGGCTTATGAATGATATCGCTGATTCCGGAACTGAGAATGGCATCTCGCATCTCATCGAGTTCAACGGCGGTCAGGGCAATTATCGGAATCTTTTTATCGCGTTCCCGAATCATTTTCGCGGCTTGCATACCATTGATTTTAGGCATGTTGATGTCCATTAGTATCAAATCGAATTTTTGGGATTTATTCATGATAACGGCTTGTTGCCCATTATCGGCCAAGCTAGATTTGACGTGGTTTCTTTCTAAAATTCTTTGAGTGATCTTTTGATTGATCTTATTGTCATCGACGATCAGAATGTGCACATGGCTTCGACGCAAACTATCCGCAAGATCGGGTCGGGGAGTATCTTGCTGATGGTCAACTAACAATTTGTTGTTATCTTTTATAAGGTCAAGCGAAAAGCTAAACTCCGCACCCTTTCCCGGACTGCTCTCAAGGTGGATTTTACGTTTGTAAAGTTTCAATAGTTTTTTGACAATGGTCAGGCCCAGCCCCGTGCCCTTGTAGTCATGGTTGGCATGTTCGATTTGCGAGAATTCTTCGAAAATTAATTTTTGTTTATCCAGAGGTATCCCCGGTCCATCGTCTTTTATCGTAAAGCGTGTTCGATACAGGCCTTTGTCCGTGATATTGACCAGGCCTAACGCTAGCCAGATGTTTCCATCTTTCGTGAACTTTGCGGCGTTTCCGATGAGGTTGATCAATATTTGGGAGAGCCTTACCGAATCGCCGATCAAGGCATTGGGAATGTCGTCGTCGACCTGCAGATGCAGTTGGTTGTTGTTCTGCTGAACAACACGTTCAAAGGAGCGGACAATATTTTGAATGAGAACATCGAGTTTAAAGGGCTGTTCCGATAGGTGTACCGCTTCGGCATCCATTTTACTGAGCAGTAGCACGTCGTTGACGAGTGCCATCAGGTAATCTGCGGAAAACTTGAGCGCCTTAAGATCTTCTTCATAGGCTTTTAATTTTTCATCATCCTTTAGAAGCGTGGAAATGCCGATAACGCCATATAAGGGAGTGCGTAGTTCGTGACTGACCGTAGACAAAAATCTAGTCTTTATTTTGGATAGTTTTTCGGCTTTTTCCTTGGCCGATATGAGCTCTTGATTTTTGGTTTTGAGCTCACGTATATATTTTTTACGGGTATTGAAGAAAAGGTAAAATCCTAAAAGGGCCAGCAATAATATGATGGTAGCGGCAATGAGAATAGAAGTAAGCGTTTTTGATTTCGATACCAGGGCCTGGGAGTACTGTTTTTCCCTAAGCGCGACGTTTAGATTTTTCTCGGTTTGGGCAAGATCGAATTTTGCCCTTGCCTTTGCGGTTTCCTCATTTTTATCATCGTTGTAGGCCTTGTCATCATAGTGGTTGTAGGTCTTCAGGCTTGCCAAGGCCTTTTCGTAGGCCTTTGTTTCTTCATAAGCTTTATAGAGTTGACCATAGGCCGCTAGTGCTAAGTCTGTTAACGAATCACTATCTGCCAGGCTTGCCACCGATTCGAGCTGACGTATGGCCGGGACATAATTTTTCTTGGATAGATAATACCATCCAAAAAGAAAATCGATATAACTCTTGTTCAGGGCATCTATAGATATTTTCTCTTCAATTTCCCGGGCCTTGATCAAGATCTCGTGTGCTTTATCGGGCTTGCCATGTTCTAAATGCGTCCAGGCCAAATTGAGGTACGTCAAATATACTTGGTCCAGTTCGTTGATTTTTTCGTTGATGGCTATGCTCTCTTCGAAATAACGTATGGCTTTTTCATAAGTTTGGGAGCGTTCTGAGTAGAGAATCGCAAGGTTGAGCGTGCCCCATGCTGTAAGACTGTCCGATTTAAGGGCTCGGGCTATGTTCAAGGCCTTTTCCGAATATATGCGGCCTTGCAGCGTATCATCTAGTACGAGATAGGCACCGCCGATAATATCATAACCCAAAAATTTAGGGATGTCATTATTATATTCCTTTCCCTTCTCGATAAGTGCCGCACCATATTCTATGACCTCTTTGTAATCGAACGCATCATAGGCCTCATTCGATTTTTCGAGTAGACTCTGAATCGTATCGTTTTGGCGCTCAAGGGCATCTTGCGCGGTAGCGCTGAAAAAGGATAGCAACAGATAGCAAACGATCAGGGGATTTCTTAGCGTCATAGGGTATATTCGGGGCAAGTACGTCTTCAATGGTGTCTTTCAGGCATGTCGGTATTTTTCAGGGCTATCTATTCAATCAATTTTTGGGTACTTCGACCCCTTCGGTCGTAAAGGAAAAGGCCTGCGCCCCGAGGCCCCCGACCATGACCGCTTGAAACAGGGGATGCAAAGGTTTTCGGGAATACCAATCGATTAAAAAGTTAGCCCCGCTTCCGCCGGCCTTATCTTGTTGCTCGATGACGTAATCGATCGATTCCATCGGTCGAAGGTATATGGTCTGATCGATATAACTTCGTACCAAATCGCCTTCGGTATTGTAATAGTCGATTTTACGTATAAACAGACTGTCGCGGATGCTGGTGTTGCGAATGCTCAGGGTAGCGGTCAGCAATGTGCGCGAATCGCGGGTCTGGTTGTAAATATCGGAGTAAATGGGCACGTATACCTCGCGCAATAGCGAATCGACCGCTGCCTCATTGACCCGTCTATCGAGCATATGCTGGTCCAGAATTTCAACAGGCTGCTCATCTTTTTGAGGCTCCTTACACGAAATCACTAATAATAGCGTCACCGACATTGAGACTGCCATAAAGTTCTTTGTCATCATTGTCGAACGGATTTTAATTTCTTTTCTGTGCAAACCGCAACCGCCAAATCTTTTACTCCCATTCCGTATGAAAAACACCCTTTTTATCGATACGTTCGTAAGTATGCGATCCGAAATAATCACGTTGGGCCTGAATGAGGTTCAACGGGAGGCGGGTAGAGGTATAGGCGTCAAAATAGGTGAGGGAATTCATAAGCCCTGGTAAAGGTATTCCGTTTTTAGCCGCATAAGCTACCAGTTCGCGGGCGGAACCCACGGCACCCTGCACTTTTTCGACGAAGTTGGGAGCCACCAACAGATTGGCCAAATTTTTATCTTTTTCAAAGGCCTCGGTGATGTCGGCCAACAGGGCCGCCCGTATGATACAACCGGCACGCCATATTTTAGCGATAACGGCGAGATCTAACTTATAGTCATACTCTTTTGAAGCTTCCGCCAGTACGTGAAGGCCTTGGGCATAAGTGACGATAAAGGAAAAGTAAAGCGCTTCTTCGGCCATTTTTTCCAGTTTTGTCTTGTCCATCTTTTCCACTTCGGGGCGGCCGTATAGTTTATCGGCCTCGGTGCGTTCTCCCTTTAAAGCAGAAATTTCACGCATATTGACCGCAATATCGATAGAGGGTACGGGAATACCTAAATCCATGGCGTTCTGGCTCGTCCATTTCCCGGTGCCCTTTTGTTTGGCTTTATCGCTTATCTGATCGAGAAGTCCCAACTTACTTAGGTCCAGGTCATCTTTCTGGATAAATATCTTTGAGGTAATCTCCACTAAAAAGGATTGCAAGCGCCCATCGTTCCATTTTGAAAAAGTATCATGGAGTTCTTGATTGGAATAGCCCCCGCCCTTTTTGAGCACATCGTAAATTTCGGAAGTAAGCTGCATCAAGCCATACTCGATGCCATTGTGTACCATCTTAACATAGTTACCGGATGATTTCGGTCCGAGATAGGCCACACAGGCCTCTCCTTCGTATTTAGCGGCAACCGCCTCAAAAATCGGTTTGATATGTTCATAGGCGGACTTTGAACCGCCCGGCATGATACTGGGGCCTAACCGCGCTCCTTTGGCACCACCGGAAACCCCGGCCCCGAAAAAGTTGATGGCCCTTTTCTGAAGTTCCTCTTCGCGGCGGTCGGTATCCGTAAAAAAGGAGTTTCCGCCGTCGATAATGATGTCCCCGCGATCGATGAGCGGCAGAAGGCTATCGATTACAGAGTCCACAATTTTACCCGCAGGCACCAATAGCATGATTTTACGCGGCTGCTTCAAGGCCTTTACGAAGGTCTTAATACTGGTCGAAGCATTTATCTTATGTTCTTTGTTTCCTTCTTCCTTAAGGGCGTCTACCTTCTCCGCGTCGAGATCATGACCATAGGCGGAAAAACCGTTGTCCGCAACGTTCAATATAAAATTACGTCCCATTACGCCGAGACCTATCAATCCAAAATCGTACTTTTCGTCCATATATTTTAGTGTTTATTTGTGATATAAGGCTTTCGGCCGAAACACGGATACCCTACAAGTCATCTTCGTGTATCTGTTATCCATCATTTTTAAGACGGAGTTCATCCTCGTGGTTTCATCCGAATCCATCCATGCGCTATTTCAAAAATGCGTATCTCGAAAGATTACCGAGGCGACCAGGATAAGATACGACTGAATTTTAGCGTGTATCATCCCCATTTACATCCTATTCTACATCCCTCAAAAATAAACGAAAATATTGAGATGTAAGATTTACTTAGCACAAACTCGTTGGTATTGGATATTCTTTTCGATACTTTTAGGCTTTAAAATTCGATAAGACGCTATGAACAAGACAGAAAACCAAATGTTGGTCATATTCGGGGCTTCGGGAGATTTGACCGCCCGAAAGCTTATTCCCGCTATATTCGCTTTGGCCAGAGACGGCCATCTACCCGAAAAATTCGTGGTTCTCGGGGCGAGCCGGAGTGCATGGTCGGACGCTGAGTTCCGAAAGAACGTGGTCACCGAAAGCAAGCACCTAAAAGACAAAATCGACGATGATCAAAGAAAGATGATCGCCAAGTTTACCGACCGTCTGTTCTATCACGAGTTGAGCAATGATCAAGATTCGGACTATAGCCCCCTGAAAAAACGTATAGATAGCCTGAACAGTGAACATGGTACCGAGGGCAACTTCATATTTTATCTGTCAACGCCGCCCTCGGCATACGGACCGATTTCCAAAAACCTGCATCAGCAGGGGCTTCATAAAGAGGATGAGGGATGGAGACGTCTCATCGTAGAGAAGCCTTTCGGGTACAGTTTGGAGACCGCCAAAAAATTGAACAATAGCCTGCACCGGTATTTCAAGGAACCTCAAATTTTCAGGATAGACCATTATCTAGGTAAGGAAACGGTACAGAATTTATTGGTGACCCGTTTTGCCAACAGTATTTTTGAGCCTTTGTGGAACCGAAACTACATACACCATGTCGAGATTACGAACGCCGAAAGTGGCGGGGTCGAAAAACGGGGCGGATATTACGATAAATCGGGCGCGCTGCGTGATATGTTCCAAAGCCATTTAATGCAGATCATCGCTTTTGTTATCATGGAGCCGCCCCTGAATGCCGATGCCGAACAGATACGGGACGAGAAGCTGAAAGCGCTAAAGTCGCTCAGGGTCATGACAGAACCCGATGTTTTATACAATAATACCATACGCGCCCAATACGTCAGTTCGGTGGTCGATGGGGAAAAAGTAAAGGGATACCGGGAGGAAGACGATGTGGATCCCGAATCAAAAACGGAAACCTATGCGGCCCTGAAGTTCTTTGTCGATAACTGGCGGTGGGCCGACGTTCCCTTCTACGTACGTACTGCCAAGCGTATGCCGACCAAGGTTACCGAGGTGGTCATTCATTTCAAAACGCCGCATCATCAGATTTTTAAGGATGCCGGTATGAGCAATAAAGATAACAAGCTGATCATTCGCATTCAGCCCGATGAGGGTATTTTGATCAAATTCGGGGTGAAGGTACCCGGGCAGGGCTTTAAGGTAGAGCGGGCAAATCTCGATTTCTATTATTCCAGTCTGGCCGAAAACCATGTTATGGAGGCCTACGAGCGTTTGTTGTTGGATGCCATGCAGGGGGATGCTACGCTTTATGCACGCGCCGATGAAGTAGAGGCCGCGTGGACGTTCGTAGATCCGATATTGGAATATTGGAAGAATTCGGATGCCAAGGTATACGGATATTCCGCTGGGGCCTGGGGCCCCAAGAATGCGGATGATTTGATTGAGGGAGTCGGTATGTGGCGGAACCCGAGCGAGCAACTGGCGGATGACCCTGGTTATTGTGTGATATGCTAGTTTGAATAGGGAAATCTTTAAAATTAAAAAAATGCAACTTAAAATAGCAAAAACAAAACAGCAGACCGCCATAGATTTCACAAATTGGCTTATCGAGCGCATCCATTCTAGCGATACGTTGCATGTCGCCCTATCCGGGGGCAGCACGCCCAAAATTGTTTTCGATGAATTGGCGGCACGTAAGCTTTCTGCCGATGATTGGGAAAAAGTTCATTTGTACTGGGGCGATGAACGCTGTGTGCCCCCTGATAATTCGGAAAGCAATTATAAAATGACGGTGGAACACCTTATATCTAAAATTGAGATTCCCCAGGCTAACGTTCACCGCGTCAAAGGGGAAAACGATCCGGCAAAGGAGGCCAAACGGTATGCTGCGGTTTTAAAGGACAAACTGCCCATTGTTGAAGGTCTACCTCAATTCGACCTTATCATTTTAGGGATGGGCGATGACGGCCACACTGCTTCTATATTTCCCCATGAAATCGATTTGTGGGATGCAGACCCGCTTTGCGAGGTCGCCGAGCATCCGGAAACGGGACAGAAGCGTATCACGATAACGGGTAAGGTCATCAACCATGCCGCAATCGTGGCATTCTTAGTGACCGGAGAGAGCAAGGCCGAAAAAGTAGGGCAGATTCATGATCAAAGAGCGGGATATATGACATACCCTGCCCATCTTGTTCGCCCCAATAGTGGCAAGCTTTTCTGGTTTTTAGATGAACCCGCAGCGGCAGAAATCAGAGGTCGATCCTAATATTTTCATCTTTTAACTGCTCGATATGCTCTTCCATTTTAAATTTGGAGGCTTCGAAGCGGGTATCGCGCGAAAAGGCTTCCTGTTTACGTTGTTTGCTACGGGCAAAACGGCGTACAGCCTGTTCGTTTTCCAGAATAAGTCCCGGTATTTCTATGCTTTTGCCGGAAACATCTTTGGCCACCATCGTAAAATAAGATGAATTACAGTGCCGCTTCGTGCCTCTGGTGATATTCTCGGAATCCACTCGAACCCCAACGACCATTGAGGTGCGCCCGGTGTAGTTGATAGACGCCCTTAACGTGATCAGCTCGCCGACCTCTACCGGATGCAAAAAATCTACACGGTTCACCGAAGCGGTCACACAATAACATTGCGAATGTTTCGAGGCACAGGCAAAGGCAATCTGGTCCATTAAATTTAAAATATGCCCGCCGTGCACTTTGCCCCCGAAATTGGAGTGGGAGGGCAGCATCAGCTCGGTAATCGAAACCCGGGATTCGCTAGGGGTTTTGAACTTTTTCATGGAGGTTGTTTTCATTGAATCGATTGGCTAAGAGTAAACTGGTAGCACTCACAGGCTACCCAAGGCTTCAAGGTCGAAGCTTCAGCGTCTAATTCACGGCATTTTACTTTCTAAAATGTGGTGAGTCTTCTTGGGTGACTTTCGTGATGAAATACTTGGTATCGCCCAACCAGAAGAAGGTAGCGTATCGCTCAACATATTCCAGTTTCACATATTGCCCTTGGTATTCCTGCAATTTCTCGATAACTTCTTGATCTTTGTCCAATACGGAAAATGCGAATATCTGGGCCCCCGAGATACCTTGACTGATTTCGCCTTCCCAAGTTTTGACGATTACTCCCTTATGGCTGATTTTTATCAGCTCACCTGATCGGATGCCGTCACTGAAGGTGACGAAATAGATAAAGGCGTAAATAATCGCGAAAAGTACAGCGATACCACCTAAGACTAAAACTAATGCTTTTTTCATGTGCGCTCTAAATTATCATAATTAAGATATCAATGTGCAAGATAGCAATGTGAGGGCAACCCTTCTATTCTTTTTCAATACTATCATCTTCTTCCGCCCGCTTCAATATACGTTGGGGAATGGACTTTTTAGCTTTCGCCCCCATTTTTTTAAGTTTTTGGATGCTGGTCACGATGTTTCCACGCCCTTCGACCAGTTTGTTCATGGCGCCGCTGTATTCCAACTTGGCATCGTCCATTTTTTTGCCCACTTTGGTCAGGTCGTTGACAAAGCCTTCGAACTTATCGTAGAGCGCCCCGGCCTGACGCGCAATTTCGATGGCATTGCGCTGTTGCTTTTCGTTGTTCCACATGCTGTCGATGGTACGAAGCGTCGCTAGTAGGGTAGTTGGCGTAACGATAACGATGTTCTTCTCAAAGGCTTTGTTATAT
>JBATUY010000318.1:0-2637 GCA_049671465.1 Pricia sp.
ACCGTAATCGAGTTCCTGTGCGAGTCTGTTGCAGGCAGGGTAGTGACCCAGATTGCAGCTGAGATCGAGGTATTGGAAAGCGTCTGGCCCGCTATCAGCGCTTGGCGTGTATGTCTCGTCGATCATCGCCAGTGCAAGAAGGTAGCACGCCTTTCCCTGCGCTGCGTTGCATGCTTGCGAAAGGTAGGCGCGGCCTTTCTCCTGGTTCTGGAGGATAAGGTCCTGCCGCATATAAATCTCGCCCAGATCACCGCATGCAGCCTCATTGCCGTCATGGCATTTCTGCAGCAGTTCAGGCTCGGCCAGCATGGCTTCGGATTTGATGCAAATTTGTTCGAGCAGCGCGCAGGACAGCTCATACATCCGGTACGCATAATCGCGGTCCATTGGCATTTCATTTCCAACAAATGCATGGTCGGCGAGTGTCAGACAGTCGAGGCCCGATTGCGCCGCGCAGGCGAGCGACAGCGTTTCGATCCGCGGTCTCAAGACAGAATAGACAGCCGGATCAAGTTTCAGTCTCAAAAGATCGGAACAGGCGGCAGGATAGCCGTTATCGCAGCCGAAATTCAGCAGCGATATGCCCTCGCTATGGTCATAGAAACCGCGCTCAGGCTTGAGCAATTCGGCAGCCTGCATCCGGCACGCTTCGACCTCTCCCGCAGAGCAGGTTTCGCGCAGGAGCGCGGCGGCGCTGGCCTCATCGCGTTCCACGCCGCGTCCACTTGAAAGCGCATAAGCGTAGGAGGTGCATGCGCGCAGCGACCCCAGCGAGCAGGCCTTGGAAAAAAGCTCCGCCGCTTCTTCCTTGCCCGCGTCATCGACCTCGACATCGGCCAGCCCGCCCAGGCGACGGCAGCTTTCAGCGTAGTCTAGCGCGCAGCCCTCGGTATACAGGATTGCGGCAATCGGGCGGCTTTGCGCTGTGCCTTCGCCCAGTTCGTATGCGCGGGCGGTGTTGTAACAGGCAGCTAGGTTGCCGCGTTCGCAAAGCAATGTGTTGGCATGCCATGCGGCTTCTTCGCGCGCCTCTTGCTCTGCCGATTTGTTGGTAGGCGCTTTTTCTGTGCCGGTGGTCCGGTATGTGCGGTAATCGCGGGCCTCGTCATCGGCAGACTGGGCCGCCGCAGCCAGTGGAGCGACCAGCAGGCCTAGCCCGCAAAAAATGCGTGTCGCGGCTCGAAGAATACTCATGCGCCATTCCCCCAATCGACCCATTGTGAGGCTGCATCACCGCGAGCCGCCATGTCAAGCGCGCCGAAGTAGGAGCGACGTGTCCCTTGTGCGCATGTGTGCTGCATGATTAAGGGTATCAGCGCACCGGATGTGAAGGGTGCGCTGGGCCACGGGGGCGAAAGACAAAGCGCATATGGGCACAACGTCCTTCGTCAAATGGAAGCCGCATCTCGCGATCGGCATCACCGGGCATCGCGGTAACAATGATGCCTATGCGCGCGGGAAAAGCGGCGTCGAGGCTGCGCTGGCCGCGCTCTTCGATACCATTGGCGCCATCCGTGCAGAGGCGGGCGCAGGATCATCCGAGATACGTTTGCACAGCCTGCTGGCGGGCGGAGTGGACCAGGTTGCGGCCCGGTTGGCAAATGAACGCGGATGGAGCCTGATAGCGCCGCTCCCGTTTGGTTCACGGTTGAACAGCGCGCTGAATGCCGAGGTTGCAGACGCATCGGACCTTAATATAATCCTGAATGGGAATGCGCCAAACGACGCGGTTTTAAGGCAGCGCGTCGATGCGATTGCCAGCCTTGAGCAGGCAGCGCATGTTTTTGAAATTGCCGACCGCGATGATCAGGTCGCGTCGCTTTATGCAGCCTCGCTGGCCGGTGAGGCCGATCAGGACCAGTTGCGGCGGCTTGATGTACTACGGTCCGAAAATGTCGCGCTTGCAGGCCGCATCATGATCGAACGATCGGACCTGATGATTGCTGTCTGGGATGGCCGGACCACGCAGCTTAAAGGGGGCACAGGCCACACGATCTTGGCTGCGCTGAATTCGGGAACGCCGGTGTTGGTCATTGACCCGGCTGCGCCAGATGATTGGTCAATCCTGACCCTGCCAGAGGAGCTGGGACACCCCACTGCATCTGGGGGCAGGGAGGCAAGCAACGCCTTGCTGCGGAGTTTAATCACCGGCGCACTTGCTCCGATTGATGACCAGATCAAATGCATTGAGCGGGAAAAATGGCGCGCGAAGAGCGGGTTCGGCTTTGGCATTTACCGCCGGATAGAATCTCTGTTTGGCGGCAGGACGGCGCGTTCCGGTACGCTGCAGGCGCAGTATGAACAGCCGGAGAAAATCGGTGCGGGTAGCGGTGCCGGACTGCTTTTAACTGCCGAAAAAACGTTAGTTCCCGGCGACTGTCTGAACGGGAAATTGCGGGAGGAATTGCTGCCGGTCTTCGCGTGGGCAGATGGCGTCTCCAGCCGCCTATCCGACGCTTATCGCAGCAGCATGTCGGTGAATTTCGTGCTGTCCGCCTTGGCGATCATCGCGGGCATTGCCTACCTCCCGCTTGGCCTGGCGGCGCAAAAATGGATTTTCGCATCGGTCGAACTGATCTTGCTGCTTGGCATTCTGGCGATGACGTTTGCTGGCGTTAAACGCGCGTGGCACAAACG
>JBATUY010000319.1:0-15089 GCA_049671465.1 Pricia sp.
CCGACAGCAACGAGTTATAGATCTGAAAACGCCCCTGCTTTTCCGATATATGGTTCAGCAACATGACCTCTTCCTCACTTTCTTCGACCTTCATGACAGCGTGCCGGTGTGAAAAGGTACCGCGCTCTACATCTTGCCCCGACATACGCACTCCGAATCCTTCTTCCAACAAGGTACCATAAGCCAAAAGTTCGCCCATGGCCCAATCGAGGTTATCGGTCTCAAAAAACCGCTTGTTGCGATCTTTTATCAATTTATCGACTTTCCTAAGAAATTTCTTATCCTTCGGCAGCTCCGTAATCACCTTGGCGATCTGGGTCAATTTCTTTTTATCATAGGTGGTATCTACGGGAGCCATCATTTCCCATTCCCTGACATTTTCAAAGCCTTTCCACTCGTCGGCCATAAAAGGCGTAATCTCGGTCTTATCCTCTTTCCGGGAATCTTCCAGTTCTTCTTCAAGGGAGGCTTTATACTCCTCTTCCAACTGCTTTACGTATCCTTCTTCGATGACGCCCTCCTTGAGCAACTTGGCGGCATAAATATCACGTGGATTATCGTGTTTGGATATCGCCTTGTAGAGCTTGGGTTGCGTAAAACGGGGTTCATCGCCTTCATTGTGACCGTATTTTCGATATCCCAATAGGTCTAGAAAAATATCACGGTCAAAGCGCATTCGATATTCCAACGCCAAAAGGGATGCATGCACCACGGCCTCGGCATCGTCGGCATTTACGTGCAGTACGGGACTCAAGGTAACCTTACCGATGTCGGTGCAATAGGTAGAACTTCGAGCATCGAGATAATTGGTCGTAAAACCGATTTGGTTGTTCACTACGATATGTACCGTTCCGTTGGTGCGATAGCCGTCCAGTTTTTCCATTTGAATGACCTCGTAGACCACACCTTGACCCGCGATGGCGGCATCACCGTGTACGATAATCGGCAATACTTTTGAAAAATCATCGGGATATCGGTCATCTTGTTTGGCACGGGTAATTCCCTCTACCACGGCACCGACCGTCTCTAGATGCGAAGGGTTCGGTGCGATGTTCATTTTTATGCGGTTGCCATTATCGGTCTTGCGTTCGGAAGTCCATCCCAAGTGATATTTAACGTCTCCATCAAAAATCTCCTGTTCATAATCCTTTCCGTCGAACTCGCTGAAAATATCTTTGGCGGCCTTTCCGAAAATATTGGTCAGTACACTGAGCCTTCCCCGGTGGGCCATTCCCATGACGAATTGTTCTACCCCCATTTCCGCAGCACGCTCGATTACCGCATCTAAAGCGGGAATCAAAGATTCGTTCCCTTCCAAAGAAAAACGCTTCTGCCCAACGTATTTGGTATGCAGAAAGCCTTCAAAAGATACCGCTTGGTTAAGTTTTCTAAGGATGCGCTTCTTGTGGTCGTTATCGAAATTCGGATGATTGTCGTTAATGTTCAAATAGTTTTGAATCCATTCGATACGCTCGGGAGACCGAATGTACATATACTCGACCCCTATGGCATCGCAGTAAATACTTTTCAGATGCTTAAGGATGTTGTCAAGGGTAGTAGCGCCGATACCGATGATTTCGCCGGCGTTGAAAACCGTATCCATATCGCTTTCCGAAAGTCCGAAATTCTCGATATCGAGGGTCGGCTCATATTTTCTACGGTCGCGTACGGGATTGGTTTTCGTGAACAAATGGCCCCTACTGCGATAGCCGTCGATAAGCCGGATGACCTGAAATTCTTTTTGAAGCGACTCGGGCATTTCCAATTGTTGACCATTGTTGATGGCTGCCGCGTTGGTCCGGGTCGATTGGTCGACGGTACCCTTTGTACCGGTGGCGTGGTGCGCAGGTAGGTCGAGCTCGTCTAATACGCTCTCGGTTCCGAAATCAAAACCTTGAAAAAAAGCGCGCCAACTGGGTTCGACGCTATCGGGGTTCTGAAGATATTTGTCGTATAGGTCCGAAAAAAAAGATGTGTGCGCGGAATTTAAAAAGGAATACTTATCCATAAAAAGTTCTCTGTCTTACCGATTATCCAAATGGATACAAAAATACATAATTTCCCATTTCTAGGTGTATCTTGACGGCCATTATTGCAAAACAGGAAAGATAATCATTAAAAAATTCACCGTGTGCCGTATTGGTTTTTTTTCAGCCTGTTTTTGACGTCCGTCGTATTTTTGATATCGACTGAGGTTCGATGATTACAGAAGCCTCTAGAACCCTGCCTACTTTTTATGGACCGTACCGTTTTTCATTACAAAAACCACATTCTCTAAAGTAGCCACATTCTTTTCGGGACTTTCTTCGACGGCAACAATATCGGCCAGAAAACCTGCTTTCAATTGCCCCAACTCTTCACCTTTGCCCAGCAGCTCAGCTCCCGTGATGGTTGCGGATTTCAATGCCTCCATCACCGGCATGCCTACTTCGACCATATATCCGAATTCTTTGGCATTTAGCCCATGCGGAAATACCCCGGCGTCGGTTCCGAACACAATCGGCACCCCTTTTCTATAGGCCCTTTCGAACATATCTTGAATCATCGGCCCGATTTCGGCCGCTTTTTTGGCGACCACCGGCGGGAAGTAACCATCAACTTTCGCTTTTTCGGCAACTTGCTTTCCGGCGGTAATGGTCGGCACCAAAAAGGCATCGTATTCTTTCATCATTTCCATGGTCTCGTCGCTCATCAGGGTGCCGTGTTCGATAGTCTTTATACCGCCTTTGATAGCGCGCTGCATCCCCTCATCGCCGTGGGCATGCGCAGCGGTCAGCATCCCATAGTCTTTGGCGGTTTCCGTAATGGCCTTGATTTCTTCGATAGTAAACTGCGGATTCTGTCCGCTTTTGGCAACGCTCAGTACCCCGCCGGTCGCGGTAATTTTGATGACATCGGCCCCGTCTTTGTAGCGTTGGCGTACGGCCTTTCGCCCATCTTCAGGGGAATTGACCACGCCATCTTTAGGTCCCGGGTCGCCGGTCAGGTCTTTACGCATACCGTTCGAGGGGTCGGCATGGCCACCGGTGGTCGCCAAGGACTTGCCTGCGGTAAAAATTCGTGGGCCTTCTACCAGCCCTTTATCCACCGCATTCCGCAATGCAATATTTACGCCGCTACCTCCCAAATCTCGCACGGTAGTAAAACCCGCCATCAGCGTACGCTTGGCATAGACCACGGAATTAAAGGCGATATCGGCCTCGTCGTCGGTAAACCGATTGAGATAGGATTTGGGTCCGGATTCACTTTCCAGATGTACGTGCATGTCAATAAAACCCGGGAGAACCGTCTTGTTCCTTAAATCGATTATTGTATCCTGTTTCGAACCCTTGGTAAAACCGTTCTGCACGCTTTTTATCTTATTGCCGGAAACTACGATGGTCCTTTCAGAAAGTGTTTTGCCGGTTGCAACGTCGACGATAGCACCACATTGCAGGTATTTATCTTGGGCGGATACTACTAGGATAGAAAATAAGCAAAATAACAGGGGTAGTTTTTTCATGGTAAACTGATTATCTGGTTAATTGACAAGTCTTTATGTTTTGACAGATTATATGACGGTGTTCATTTTACGTGGTGGTGTTCATTGTAAACTTATCGCATCTCACCGCGTTCGAATTGGCAACGCGGCTCGCATAAATGTATAACCGCTAGATCATTTCGTTCCGATTCCCCTTTTAATCCCGGATTTTTTGCTCCCAGTCCCAAGCTGATTTCATGGCCTCGTCTAAGGTATACTGTGCCTTCCAACCCAAAACTTCATTAGCCTTCGTAGTATCGGCATAGGCAGAAATAACATCACCGGGCCTTCTGTCCACAATTTTATAATTCAATTTTTTGCCGGAAACCCTTTCGAAACTCTCTATTACCTCGAGCACGGAGCTTCCAGTACCGGTACCCAAATTGAAGACCTCGTAGTTCTCCTCGTTTTTATCTTCCAACAATCGCTTTAAGGCCTGAACGTGGGCCTTGGCCAAATCGACCACATAGATATAATCCCGGACGCAGGTACCGTCTTCGGTAGGATAATCATCGCCAAAAACGGATAATTGCTGGCGCATTCCCACGCCGGTCTGGGTGATGTAGGGAATCAAATTTTGAGGCACGCCGATGGGCAGCTCCCCAATTTCAGCGCTGGGATGGGCTCCCATGGGATTGAAATAACGCAAGGCGATCGCTTTTAGGTTCGGCGTCACCAGACAGGTATCACGAATGATTTCTTCCCCCATCTGTTTGGTATTTCCGTAAGGCGATTCCGCCGGTTTGATCGGGGCGTTCTCGGTGATGGGCATTTCATCGGCCTGCCCGTAGACGGTGCAAGAAGAACTGAAAATAAAACTGGCCTTCTTCTTCTCCGAAAGCTCCTTTAATATATACACCAAGGTTCCGATGTTGTTCTCATAGTAAAGCAAAGGTTTTTCTACGCTTTCGCCTACCGCCTTCGAGGCCGCGAAGTGAATGACACCTTCAACGTCGTCGTGCCGTTTAAAGAAATCAGAGACCTTGACTTTATCCTTTAAATCGATTTTTTCGAAAAGTGGCATTTTTCCGGTGATGGCATTGATACCCTCCAACACTTTTTCGGAGGCGTTCGAACAATCGTCTATGACCACGACCTCGAAGCCCTCGTTTTGCAGTTCAACTACGGTATGTGATCCGATAAAACCGAGACCGCCGGTTACTAATATTTTCATCTTTGGAGTTTAGGATTTTTTCTGCTGTACAGTTCAGGTGCAGGTTTAAAATCGTTTACGATTACTTTTTAGTTTTGAGCTGTTCAAGCCTACCCGCCGACCTCGGCTAGCCATTGACGAATTCAATGACCGTCTTTGTGATGAAATCGATCTGCTCGTCATCAAGTTCCGTATGCATGGGCAAAGAAATCACCTCCTTGACCAATTGGTTCGTGACCGGAAAATCGGTTTCGATATAACGGTCATCGGTGTACGCTTTTTGTTTGTGCAACGGAATAGGATAATAGACACCACAGGGAATATTATGTTCGGCCAAATGCTTTACCAGCGCATCTCGCTTTCCGTTGGTAATCCGCAGGGTGTATTGATGAAAGACGTGGCAATCGCAGGTGTCACAAATATTCGAATCACAAATGCCCGAGCAGTAATTCACCGTTTTCGGTACGATAATGTTATCCTGACCTTTGAGCGCAGCGGAGTAGGTACGGGCCGCCGTGCGTCTAGCGTCGCAATAGCCATCCAATTTGGGCAATTTAGCGCGAAGCACTGCCGCTTGCATGGAATCTAATCGGGAATTGACCCCGACCACATCGTGATGGTAGCGTTCGTACATGCCGTGATTGACGATACCGCGCAAGGTGTGCGCCAAATCATCATCGTTGGTGAAAATCGCGCCCCCGTCACCATAGGCGCCCAAGTTTTTCGATGGAAAAAATGAGGTCGCCCCTACGTGCCCGATGGTTCCTGCCTTTTGCTTACTTCCATCCTTAAAAGTATAGTCGGCGCCTATGGCCTGAGCGTTATCCTCTATAATAAACAGGTCATGTTTTTTCGCCAAGGCCATAAGGGCTTCCATATCTGAACATTGTCCGAATAAATGCACGGGCACGATGGCCTTCGTCTTGGGCGTGATCGCTTTTTCAACGGCCTTGATATCAATATTGAAGGTATCGGGCTCTACATCGACCAAAACGGGGGTCAGTTGCAAGAGCGCGATGACCTCGACCGTAGCGGCGAACGTAAAATCTGCCGTGATGACCTCATCACCGGGCTGTAGGCCCAGGCCCATCATGGCAATTTGCAGGGCGTCGGTGCCATTGGCGCAGGGTATCACGTGCTTCACGCCGAGATAAGCTTCCAAATTCTTTTGAAACGTTTGCACCTCGGGACCGTTAATAAAGGCGGAGGTTTCCATCACCTCGGCAATGGCCAAATTTACCTGCTCCTTTATGCCCTCATATTGACCGCCCAAGTCGACCATTTGAATTTTCTTCATAAAACAAAAATACGAAACCAAGATTATTAAATTGTGGAAAGAAACGTAATTTAGCCGCCCAAACTAAACGTCTGTGTACGCTATTTACAACCTGATCGTCAAAATTTCATGGTTCTTCCTGAAAATCGGGTCGGCTTTTAGTCCCAAACTCAAGCTTTTCGTCTCTGGACGGCAGGAAACCTTCGAACTGCTTTCCTCGGGCATTTCTAAAGGAGATCGAGTAATTTGGGTACACGTTGCCTCTTTGGGGGAATTTGAACAAGGCCTCCCGATTATCGAAAGGATACATACCGAATATCCATCCCATAAGATTCTGGTCACTTTTTTCTCCCCTTCGGGATACGAAGTCAAAAAGAACAGCCCGGCCGCCGATGTCGTGGTCTACCTTTCTATGGATACGCGGGAGAATGCATCCCGTTTTTTGGATAGCGTTCGCCCTGAACTCGCGATTTTCGTAAAGTATGAAATCTGGCCCAACCATCTACGGGAACTTCAAAAACGGAAAATTCCCGCCATCTTGGTATCCGCGATATTTAAAACCGACCAGATTTACTTTAAGGGATACGGCGGTTTTATGCGGAAGGCGTTGCGGGGGTTCGATCATTATTTTGTGCAGGATGAAGCATCCCAAAACCTATTGACATCCATCCAAATAAAAAATACGTCCGTCACCGGGGATACGCGCCTCGATAGGGTATCCGAAATTTTGGATAGGGACAATACCCTCGATTTTATGCAGGCTTTTAAGAAGGATAGGCTCTGCTTTGTGGCCGGAAGCACCTGGCCCGAAGACGAGAAAATTCTCATCGATTATATCAACCACGCCCCGAGAAACCTGAAGTATATTCTGGCACCACATACCATAAAAAAGGATAAAATATTGGGACTCGCAGGCGCCATCACCAAGAAAAAAGTACTTTTCTCAAATATCGATGCTACCACAATCGGGGATTACGAAGTGCTGATTATCGATACCATCGGATTACTGACCAAAATCTACAGCTACGCCGATATTGCCTACGTGGGCGGCGGTTTTGCAACGGGACTTCACAATACCCTAGAGCCCGCCGTGTTCGGCATTCCTGTCATTATCGGCCCGGATTACGAAGGCTTTAAGGAAGCTGAAGATTTGGTTACTCGCAAGGGAATTCTCCCGATTGCAGATCAGTGGTCGTTCGGTGAACTGATGAAAAAAATGCTCGACAACCCCGACTACCGCAAAAAAACCGGGGCCATCAATGCGAGGTATATCGCCAAGAACAAAGGAGCCAGCACCCAGATTATGGCATATATTCGTAAATTGCTTTAAAAGACGGTTAGCATATCGTCGTTTAACCAACATGCCACCTATGAATTCGAAGATTTTAAGGATTTCGCTGATAGCCGCATTAGCGGGATTTTTATTCGGTTTCGATACCGTGGTGATTTCCGGGGCGGAGAAAAAACTACAACTTTTATGGGACTCATCGGACTGGTTTCACGGCACGGTTGTTATAGGAATGGCGCTTTGGGGCACCGTAGTAGGTGCCATTTTTGGCGGCATTCCAACGAATAAGATCGGCAGACGAAATACCTTGATATGGATCGGGATACTCTATTCGGTATCTGCCATAGGATCAGCCTTTGCGAACGACCCGATTGTCTTTGCGGCCGCCCGTTTTATCGGAGGTCTTGGGGTTGGTGCCTCGACCGTCGCGGCCCCGGCCTATATTTCTGAAATCGCACCGGCCAAAGATCGGGGGCGTTTGGTCGGCTTTTATCAGTTCATGCTCGTTTTCGGCATTTTGATGGCCTTCGTCTCCAATGCCTTATTAAGCAATATCGGAGAAAACGACTGGCGCTGGATGGTCGGCGTGGAGGCCATTCCCGCTATCATCTATACCTTGTTCGTTGTAAGCGTACCCAAAAGTCCGCGCTGGTTGTTGACCAAAAATCGTACGGAGGAAGCTCGAAGCGTTCTTGCCACCATAAACCCGGAACTGACCATAGAAAAACTAAGGGCAGATATGGATGACGGTATGGACGAGCACAGCGCATCGGAGAATATTTTCATGAAAAAATATCGGTTTCCGTTGATGCTAGCCTTTTTTATCGCTTTTTTCAACCAATTTTCAGGCATCAATGCTTTTCTATATTTCGCCCCTAGAATTTTTGAAGCAGCCGGTCTCGGGGAAAGCACTGCCCTTTTGAGCAGTATAGGTATCGGGGTCACCAATATTATTTTTACGTTTGCCGGTATTTTTCTAATCGATAGATTGGGGCGAAGGCAGCTCATGTACATAGGATCTTTCGGGTACATTATATCATTGTCACTGGTAGCGGCCGCCTTCATTTTGGAATGGAAAGGCATGGCCGTTCCGATATTTCTCTTTCTTTTCATTGCCTCTCACGCTATCGGTCAAGGCGCTGTTATTTGGGTATTTATATCCGAGGTTTTTCCGAACCACCTTCGCGGATCGGGACAGGCGTTCGGTAGTTCTACACATTGGGTATTGGCAGCCATCATTCCCTCTTTGGTGCCTATTCTTTTTGCTGAAATCGGGCCCGGTCCGGTGTTCGCCTTTTTTGCCTTTATGATGGTCTTACAATTGCTATTTGTACGCTATTTTATGCCAGAAACGAAAGGGGTGTCGCTTGAAGAACTGAGCAAACAGTTTCGGGAGAAAGGTATTTGAGAAGCATCGACGCATGATAAGGGTCGACATTGAGTCAGATAGAGATTGAGACGGGAAGAAGCGCGCAACTCGTCGAAATATACCTGCATACGACGGTAAAACATACTAAAAACAAGACTGTTAGTCGAAAAAAGCGTCGGCAGCCGCCAAGACGCTTCGCTTTTTTCCTATCTTAGTAAAAACAACACTAATGAATATGGAAATGGAACAAGAACTCAGTCCCGGTACGAAACTATTGAACACCTTCTTAAAAATAATGGTCGCCTGTCTCGTTTTTATTTTAGTAGCGATACCCGTCGCCTTGATTCTTGATTTAATGGGTCTTTTTAAGGGCTGGTAAGCGAACGTAAAAGTTAAAAATAAGCATTGCCAAGGCTTTTGCTTTTCAATAAATAGGCCGTCTAAAAAATTTAGACGGCCTCGTTTTTTACTGCGCTTCCCCGAACTTTTTACTTACAGGGTTAACGGATTAACTAATCTACACTAGACCGTAGGCTCCCATCCATCGGCATATTCTCTTTTCCACCAGTCTTTCATTACCTTTTCGTTGTTCGTCACCTTTCCCGTAGCGGCATCTATGTTAATAGTTTCCCCGGCATCTTGGGCCATATTGCCCAAATGGCATAGCATCGTAGTGATACTGGCATCATTGATGTCGGAGTGCAGCGATTTATCTTCGCGGATGGCCGCGAAAAAATTACCAACGTGGTTCACATCCAATTGGCCTTCGCCCCGCGTGTTCGTTCCGGCACTTTGGTCTCCGCCCTCTTTTTCCTTTTTAATCAATTTTCCGCCCAGATCGTACTGCTGATAGCCATCACGACCCAAGGTAATGATTCCCTCACTACCGTAAATTGTGGCGCCCCTTCCGGGTTGATCGGGCATGATAAGACCCCGACTGTGACCCGTCCAAGTAATAAACTTGTCATCAGGATATTTAAAGGTGAGTTGCTGGTTGTCTACAAACTCCCAATCGTCGTCATAGGTATATTTGCCTCCGAAAGAGGTAACGCTTTCCGGAAGGCCGACGCCCAAAGCCCAACGACAGATATCAATTTCGTGCGTACCGTTGTTGTGCACCTCGCCGGTACCCCAGTTACGGAACCAGTGCCAATTATAGGGATGTATGTTGTCACGATAGTCTTCCCGTACTGCCGGGCCTTGCCACATCTCCCAATCCAATGTAGGCGGTACCTCTATTTTTTGTCCGGTGCCTATGGATTCCCGATTGTTCGAATAATAGGCTTCGCCTTTGTATACCTCACCGATGGCACCGGCATTGATTTCTTCCATCGCTAGAATCGATGTCTTGGCCGATCGTTGCTGATTGCCCATCTGCACTTTCTTTCCGTATTTTTTTTGGGCATCGACCAACATCTGATTCTCATGGGGATTATGGCTACAGGGCTTTTCAACGTACACGTGCTTACCCGCCTGAAGTGCCATGATGGCCATCGGCGCGTGCCAGTGTTCCGGAGTGGCGATGAAAACGGCGTCAACCTTTTTATCCTCCAAAATCTTTCTAAAATCTTTCTCGACCTTCGGGATGTACCCCATATTTTTTTCGCACCATACATTGTGTTCTTCGATGATTTTATCATCTACATCACAGCTGTATAACACCTTGGCGTTCGGATCTGCCTTGATCGCCTTGAAATGGGCCTTTGCCCTGCTTCGCACCCCGATTACGGCACAATTGATTTGGTCATTGGCACCAAAAATATTGCGATAACTAGGTATCGACATCGCGTTGAGGTTTCCTCCAAAGGCCAATCCCGCGGCACCGACCGATGCTTTTTTAATGAAACTTCTTCTATTTTCTGACATACTTATTCTGTTTCGATGGTTCGGATTTTCACATTTTTAAAAGATACCAGATCGCCGTGATCTTGCAACAAGATATGCCCTTCGTCCGATTCGCCAAAATTTGGCCATTTGTCGTATTTGCTTTCGGAAACCAGTTTTTTGTACTCGGGGCTTTTGCGTTCGTATTCCAAGACTTTGACACCGTTGAGCCAATGTTCTACGTGGGGACCGTCGGAGACGATTCTAGCCGTATGCCATTCGCCGATCGGGTTGATCGGCTTGTCAGGGTCGGCCTGGATCAGGTCATAAAGGGAGGCCACCGTACGGCTACCTTCATGGTTGCCGAGTTTGGCGTCGGGGTGGCGTTCGTCGTCTAAAATTTGGTATTCCAAACCTATGGATGAGCCTGGTCCCTTGTTAATATCTGTATCCACAAAATATTTGATTCCGCTGTTGGCGCCTTCCGTAAGTTTGAAATCGACCATCAGTTCAAAATTACCATATAAATCATTGGTAACGATATCACCCCCGGCGGCGGATTCTTCACCGCCCGAAGAAAGTACGCTCAGCACGCCATCTTCAATTTTCCAGCCCTTTTCCGGAAACTCGTCCAAGCGCGCACCACGCCAGCCCTCGGTGGTTTTTCCGTCCCAAAGCAGCTCCCAACCTTTATCTTTTTCGGATTGGGTCAACGTATTTTTTGTAGTGATCGGCGGGATAGGGGAAGGTTTATTGTATTTGGAAAGGCTATCGGTCAAAATCTTGATATCCTTCCACATAATTTCGGTGCCCGCTTTATTTTCTTTTTTGATGCTGTGTACCTGTAGCGCGATAAAACCTTCGGAAGTCTTGTCATCAATAAGATGGGCCGCCGGCACCCCGTTTACCCAAGTTTGGATGGTATCGCCAATGGCCTCGATGCGATAATGGTTCCATTCGTTCTGCTTGAAGGCTTTTTGCGCATCGGGATTGTTTGGAAGTGGATTCAGCCATCCTCTTCTTCCCTCATCATAGATACCCCCGCTCCACGCCCTGTCGGATGGATCGATTTCAACCTGGTATCCGTGTACCCGCCCGTCTTGATAATAGGGAAAACTGTTACTTCGAATCTGGATGCCCGAGTTCATGCTCGAATCGACTTTATAGTCCAGTTCCAAGATAAAATCGTCGTACATTTTATCGGTGGCCATAAACGAATTGGGGGTATCGTGAACCGTAGTGCCCACAATCATTCCATCGCGGACTTCATAATCGGCTTCCCCGCCTTTTTGGGTAAAACCGTTTAAGGTGGTACCGTCGAAAAGACTGACCCAAGGAGTGTCGTCTTTTGGGGTTTGGTCACATGCGGTAAGCAATACTAAAGGCAGTGTAAGCAAGAGTGGAGCTGCCTTTTTAAAAATAGTTAACTTCATTTTCGGTAAAGGTTTTGAATTTAGCTCAAGATATGAATTTTCAGGTATGTTTTAAATGCTCCCTACTTTTTCTAGTGCAAAAAATGGCTCTTGTATCTACTGTGGGTATCCCGGATTCTGCGGATAGCCGCCCAAGGTTCTGTCAATTTGATTTTGCGGAATCGGTCGAACCGTGTGATACTCCTGTATGTTCGGTGCAGCAAATGGATTGTGTAGTCTGACCCGCTCCACTAGTTTATTGGTTCGTACCAAATCCCACCACCGATGACCTTCCCCGATCAACTCGCGAGCTCTTTCATCAAGCAGAAAATCTATGTCTACCTCTGCCGCGGTCACTTGAATGGCCGTCTCTTGACCGGGCAGCGCCGCCCTTGCCCTAATAATATTGATATCATCGGCAGCTCCCGCAGCGTCATTTTGCTGTAATTTCGCCTCGGCCCGCAGTAAATAGGCATCGGCCAGACGCATGAGAATAAAATCGCGTTGGCCTTGGGTTTTTTGTCGGTCGGGCCGCGTCGGGTCTATCCATTTGTTCATCGATGGAAAAAGTCTTTCGGAATATTCGTCTTGCGTAATCACGATATAAGGCTTGGTATCTTGCCGTGATTGTGGCCACAGGTCGTTGCGCCCTGGCCCTGGAATATAGATTGCGGTATCTCCCACCGCCAATGCTGCCCGTGCCGGTTCTTCAGGTGTAGCTTCCGAGGCCGGTTCTTCTTTGTTGGCAAACCACACGTGCTTGAAAGAGGCGTCGTAGCGGATGTCTATTTCCCTGTCCCACAGGGTCAAGGTAAAATCGGTCGGCCGAAATCGTTTCCACGGTCTTCCATTGGTAATGTCCCTTGTCATGCCACGGCGTACGTCGTACTCCTGTAAAAAGTATAGATGCCCCCGGTGTCCGAAATCATCGATACCGCTATCGACCTGGGATTTGGAATTGGGAACTACAAAAACCATCTCGCTATTTTCTTGGTTCGCGATATCGAATAGGCTCGCGAAATTATCTAAGAGTGAAAAACCGTAGTTATCGATTACACTGCTAAACAGGGCTTCGGCCCTTGCCGCATCATTGCCTTCCGCAAAGCTGGTATAACTTCTGGTCAACAGAGCTTTCCCCAGTAAAAATTCGGCCGCAGGTTTAGTGGCGCGCCCGTAATCTTCGGTCTGCTCATCGGGCAAGACGGCAATTGCAGCTTCGAGATCTGGAATGATGGCCTGCGCGTAAATTTCGGCTTGAGAGGTTTTATTGGCTTCCACTTCGATATCGGTAGTTTCTTCAAGACTGATATGCGCATCGCCAAAGGTGGTTACCACATTAAAATAATACAACGCTCTTAAAAATCGTACCTCGGCTATCCAACCCGCTTTCTCGGCTTCATCCATCTCAACATCCGAAGAGCGGTTGACCACCCCATTGGCCTGATTGATGCCGCGATACCAAGTTGCCCAGGCATCTCTCGCGAAATTGGCCGCTGAGTTGAGGCTGGTGTCGTAAAAATTAAAAAACTTATGTCCACCATCGGCACCGTTGGTATAAGTATCGGTGCCGAACACGGTCATGGTAAACCCTATTTCCTGGCCATAAAACGGTTTAAGAAATGAATAGGTTGCGGTAACCGCATCGTCAAGGCCTTTCTCCGTGGTGTAATATGACGCTGCCGAGACATCGGTTACCAGTTCTTCTTCGAGATAGTCATCGCATGCGTTCGTGAGCACGCCGATGGTCAAAAACCAAATCAAATATTTTCCACTTTTCATAATATCAAAATTAGAGTTTTTCAGTGTATCCATGATTAAAAGGTAGCGCTTAGGGTAAGAGAGTACATTTTGTTGCTGGGTACAACACCCGACCCTAAAGAACCGGCACCGTTGACCTCGTTCGGAATTTCAATTCTAAAGGCATCTGCGCCATCGCCCGTTTCCCCGACTTCGGGATCGAATGTTTCGTAATCGGTGATAAACCAAAGGTTTTGGCCTGACAGCGTAAATTTGAGATTCTGCATCCCCAATTTCTCCGTAATCGGTTTGGGTAGATTATACGCCAGCGAAAGATTTCTCAACTTAATAAAGCTGCCATCAAAATACGTCAGCGTAGAACCGTTTCTTGGACTTTCTTGATTCTCGTTCGGCCTTGGGTTCGCATTGGTCGGATTGTCTATAGTCCAATAATCTACATCTAAATTGTTATAGCGCGCGAACAATGAATTGTTACCGGCGTGAAAACCCGACCTGATAGTCTGCCCCTGACGATAGTAAAAGAAAATACCCAGTTCTAATCCTTTATACGAAAACCGATTGTTCAAACCACCATAGTAGTCAGGGGTATCGGTACCCAAAATCACACGATCATCGGGTGTAATCAAACCGTCACCATCAATATCGTTCAGTCGTATTTCCCCTGGCACTTTTTGCTCCTGTGCTTCGGCCAAGGCCACTTCATCGGCTTGATAGATGCCGATTTTCTGCCAATCGTACCACACTTGGATAGGCTCTCCAATAAACCAGCTGTTCCCCACGTCGTCTATGGGGTTTCCATCTTCATCTTTCAGCGCCAATTCGGTAATTTGTTCTCTATACCCGGCGATGTTGAAATCCAATTTCCATGAAAAACCTTCGGGGTTATCGAAAATACCGGCTGATATCGCAAATTCTACACCTTGGGTTCGCGTAGAGCCGATATTCTGTAAAATACTATTATATCCAGAGGTCGGGGGAAGGCTTCTATCCAATAAGATATCCTCTGTATTGGTGCGGAACCAATCTACGGTACCACTAATTCGACCGTTGAACAGTCCGAAATCAGCACCTACATCCAAGGTTTTTGAAACCTCCCAGCCTAATCCGCTATTCGGTATTTCCGATAATGCAAAACCAAGGGCATTGGCCTCACCCCAAGCATAGGGCCTGCCTTCTAGTCTACCGGCCGTTTGATATGGATTTACGGAAGTGTTACCGACCTCGCCATATGATGCCCTGAGCATAAGCTGATAAATTGAAGTATCCTGTAAAAAAGATTCTTCCGAAATTCGCCAGCCGGCCGAAAATCCGGGAAAATAATTCCATTTATTTCCTTCCGCCAATCGAGAACTTCCATCCGCTCGCATGGAGGCCTGAAATAGATATTTTCCACTGATATCGTAATTCAAACGGCCCATAAAAGAACTCAAGGTCCATTCCGTCAAGCTAGAATCCGAAATGCTGTTTTCGGCCGATCCTAGATTATAAA
>JBATUY010000320.1:0-2951 GCA_049671465.1 Pricia sp.
CCCCAGTTCGTCTTGCTGTTGAAGGCTATTGACCTTCACCACTACCCCGTCGGTCTCGTAAGGTAGATCGTGGCGATGCTCGTCCCAATACGCTACAAAAGCCATGACCTCTGAAGTGGATTTACAGAGTTTGGCAACGGTCGGCACTTTAAACCCCCAACTCCTAGCCTTTTCCAACATCTCCCATTGCGAGCTTATACCGATATCGCGACCGACGATTCCGTAGAGCAAACAGTCGAGGGGCCGTTGTGCGACGACCGCGCTATCTTGCAGTTTGAGGCTTCCCGCTGCCGTATTTCTAGGGTTCATATAAGGTTCTTCCCCATTTTCCATTCGTTCCGCGTTCATCTTGGCAAATCCCTCGAAGGGGAGTACGATTTCGCCCCGGATATCGAATTTTTCCGGATAATTACCGCTCAACCGCAAAGGTACCGCGTTGATGGTCTTTACATTGGTAGTTACGGCATCGCCCTGAAAACCATCGCCCCGAGTGACCGCTTGTACCAGTTTGCCATTTTCATAGGTCAAGCTGATAGAAGCCCCGTCGTATTTCAGCTCACAGATAAACTCCACTTCGGCATCGCCCAAAATGCGTTGTATGCGCTTTTCCCAATCTTCCAAATCCTCTTTGGAATACGAGTTATCTAAAGAATACATGCGATAATCGTGGACTACCGTCTCGAAATTCTTCGTCACATTGCCCCCAACCCGCATGGTCGGCGAGCTAGGATCTTGAAATTCAGGGTGCTGTTCTTCCAACCGCTGCAACTCCTTCAATTTCATATCAAAATCGTAGTCGGAAATTGTCGGGCTATCGAGCACATAGTAGCTATGATTGTGCTCACGGAGTTCTTTTCGTAGGGCTTCTATTTGATGTTTCGGGGTCATGTATAAAGTGGCGGAATAAGTAGATTAATGTTTTTATGTGAGTTTTTGATAGTATCTGTAGACTCCCTTCATCATCCGATCGTTGCCGAACATATCTTTTCGGAGTTCAATTTCCGAAAAATTATAATTTTTTAGGAGCTGTTCGGTTTCTTTTGCTAAATATTGGTTGATTTCCAGGTAAAGACTTCCGTTTTTAGTCAGGTTCTTTTTGGCAAATCGGACGATGGCGTCATAAAAAACTAGAGGATTTTTATCGGTCACGTATAACGCCAGCTCCGGTTCATGGCCCGTAACGTTACGAGCCATGTCCTTTTTCTCCAGTTCCCTAACATATGGGGGGTTGGCAACGATAACCTCATAGGCTACAGCTGAATCTTCCATATCTAAAATATCAGCTTCCATAAAAGTAATATCGACTTCATTGGCTTCGGCATTTTCTTGGGCCACCTTTAGGGCGTCGACCGAAACATCTATGGCGTGTACCTCGAAATTGGAAAGGTGTTTGGCCAAAGTGACCGCTATACAGCCGCTGCCCGTGCCAACGTCTAAAAGGGTTGGCTTGTCTTGAAGGGTCGGCTTGTCATGAGGCGGCGTCTTAGCACGAGGGGTCGCCTTATCATGAGATGCATCGCTTTGATTAGCATCTAGGTCTTCAAGTATCCATCGTACCAAGTCCTCCGTTTCCGGTCGTGGAATCAGCACGTTTTCATCCACTATAAAATCCATATCCATAAAATGGGCGGTACCTATGATATATTGTATCGGGCGATACGAACGTAATTGTGACAGCGCGTCGAAAAGCGGCTGTTCTTCCACTTTGGTCAAGACCAAGTTCGGCTGCATGGCCAACACGAAGCGCTCCAACTTTAAAAAGTGGGCGATGAGCATCCCGAAAAAACTATCGACTTCTTCTTTGGCGTATATCTCGTCAAGTTCTTTATGGTAAATGTTCTTGATGTCTCTCAACAGCATTTTATAAGTTTTTGAGCATCCAGATCGGACACGAAAAATGGCCCGTATCGCCCATAGGTTTATCGATGTATTCAAAACCGGACTTGACATATAATTTTTGGGCGCCTTTCATATAGGGCATGGTTTCTATGTACACCTGATGGTATCCGTATTTTTTCGCCCTGTCTAAACAGACATGCATCATTTGGGCCCCTAGTCCCCTACCCCTGGCTTCTGGCAAAAAATACATTTTTTGTAGCTCGCAGACGTTGCCATCGTAGTTCTCGAGCTGGGCAATACCTGCGCATCCCACGATTCGATTTGCTTCGACGATCAGAAAATAAGTGGCGCGTGGCACATCATAGTTTTCGTACATTTGGTCCAAGGCGGTATCGGCGTAGGCCGTGCCCACTTTCGGTACCCCCATTTCAATCAAAACTTCTCGAACGACCTTGGCTACTTCGACATTGTCTTCGGGACGTATTTCCCGGATGAGGGCCGTACTGGTTTCCATAAATTATTGTCCTATTTTTACGTCGTGAATATACGGCAAAAATATATGTCAAGGGCCATTGAAATCGCCAGAAACGGACGCGGCACGACTGCCCCGAACCCATCGGTAGGTGCGGTATTGGTTCATAGCGGAAAAATTATCGGTGAAGGATTTACGAGTGCCTTTGGCGGGGCGCACGCCGAGGTGAACGCTATCGCTTCGGTCGTGGATAAAACCTTATTGCGGCAGTCTACCTTATATGTAACCTTAGAGCCCTGTTCCCATTTTGGTAAGACGCCGCCCTGTGCCGACTTGATTGTCGAACATAAAATACCACAGGTTGTGGTCGGCATTTTAGATCCCCACAAAAAAGTAGCGGGCCGGGGCCTTGAAAGACTCCGCAAGGCCGGCGTGAAAGTAAGTGTTGGTATTTTGGAAGCTGAATGCCGCGAACACCACAAACGCTTTTTGACCTTTCACGGGAAGAACCGGCCCTACATCATTCTGAAATGGGCGGAAACGGCGGACGGCTTTATCGCGCCCGAGGCAAAGGAACGTCTTGAAAATGCGCAACCGTATTGGATCAGCAACTCCTATTCGCGACAATTAACACATAAAT
>JBATUY010000321.1:0-11083 GCA_049671465.1 Pricia sp.
GGATTTCAAAGGGCAAATTGGCCACTACATCGTACGATGAAAGGTCTTCAGCCCATAGAAATGGTTTTTGTCGCAACGCGAACGAGGTTGGGAAGAACATAAAAAGCGCATAGAAAATCGGCATCTGCAAAAGCGCCGGCACACAGCCGCTCATCGGGCTGACGCCTGCTTTACTGTACAGCTTCATCGTCTCTTGCTGTTTCTTCATGGCATTGTCTTTATACTTCTCGCCCAATTCGGTAATTTCAGGTTTGAGCACCTTCATTTTTGCTTGGGACAAGTAGGACTTATAGGTGACCGGCGACATGGCCAATCGCACCAAAATGGTCATAACGACAATAGCGATTCCATAAGGCAAAAACGAACTCAAAACGGAGTAAAAGGGCGTAAATACATAGCGGTTGATCCATCCGAAAATGCCCCAGCCAAAGGGAATGGAATCGTCAAGGCCCAATTCTTCATATTTGGCCAGCACGTCGACATCGGTGGGACCATAATACCATTGCATGTTCCGTGAAATTTCCCCGCCCTCTGCAGCTAAGGGAATCGATGCTGCGAACTCTTTGGTGAAGGCTTGGTCGCGACTTTCATCTTCGACCAGGTCCTTCGAGGTAAAATCAACACTTTTAAAATTATTCTTATCGGCCAATATCGAACTGAAAAAGTGTTGCCTGAAAGACAGCCACTTTACATCTTCTCCCTTCTCTTCGTCATCCCCGCTGATGGACAGATAATCGATATCACCGCCATCGTTGTTATAAGTAAGCTCGGTATAACGGTTCTCGTACTCCACACTTTTTGAATGGCGTATTCCCTTCAATCTCCATTTCAGATCAATGGGCTGGCTACTATTCAGCACCCCGTTGAGCCCTTGCGATCGCACAGTAAAATCGACCATGTAGTCATCCGGTTTCATTTCGTAGCGATATTCCAAATACTTATCGGGGCCGGCCTTGGCCTTCATGCTAAGCACTTGGTTGCCGTTACTTTCGCTCAGGGAAGGCTCAAAATATAGATCTTCGGTATTTAAGATGCGGTTGTCGGAAGTCGAAAACTGTAAGCCAAAGGAAGCATTACCGTCTCTGATAAGATAGACGGGAATGGAATCGTAGGTGTGGTACTGCTTCATGCGCGCCTCGATAATCTGGCCGCCTTTGTTGCTGATTTCCAAATACACCAAATCGTTCTGCAGTTTGGTAGTCCCCTCCGAGGGTTGCGTATAACCAAAGGCGCCTATTTTGCCTTTGTAGTTGGCGACGGCGGTGGAATCTTGAAGATTTATTTTCGTAGTATCCGGTGCAGGCTTCTCTTCGGGTACCTGTTGGTCGGCCTCCTCGACCATTTGCTCCTGTTTCGCTTTTTCGGCCTCGAGTTCTTCGGGCGTTGGGCGGTTTTGGTAAAACATAAAAATCAGGATACCGAATATCAGTATAAAACCGATGATAGAATTTATGTCGATTTTCTTTTCTTCCATTGAGCTATAGTTTGACTTTGGTTAAGAAGTCAATTAACAAATATATGCCCGATCGGCCCATTTATGCCAAACTGGCATGGGATTTAATTGGAGACCGCACGGGTTCGTTTCAGTTTATGGGCCAAGGCCGCCTCGACCAAACCGATAAATAGCGGATGCGGATTGGCCACCGTACTCTTATATTCAGGGTGGTATTGCACCCCGATAAACCAAGAATGGGCCGGCAGTTCGATAATTTCGACAAGTCCCGTTTCGGCATTGATACCCGAAGCTTTCAACCCCTTGGCTTCCAGATCTTCTTTATAGGCATTATTGAACTCGTACCGGTGACGGTGACGTTCCGAGATGGAGTCCGCCCCATTGTAAACTTTTTGAACCAAGCTTCCATCGGCCAGTTCACAATCCCACGCCCCTAACCGCATCGTACCCCCCAAATCGATAACATCCTTTTGCTCTTCCATCAGGCTTATCACCGGGTCGGACGAGCTGGCATCCATTTCGGTGGAATTGGCGTCGACCAATCCCAATACATTACGGGCGTATTCTATGACCGCCATTTGCATCCCTAGACAGATGCCCAAAAATGGGATATCGTGTTCACGGGCATATTGTACAGCCCTAATTTTACCGATAACGCCCCGTTTTCCAAATCCCGGGGCTACGATAACACCGTCGAGAAGGCTTAATTTTTTCACCAAGGTTTTTTCCGAAAGATGTTCGGAATGGATCGACCGGATATTTACCCGCACCTCGTTGGCCGCCCCGGCATGGATCAAGGATTCCAATATGGATTTGTAGGAATCCTGCAACTCTACATACTTCCCGATAAGACCGATGGTGACCTCGTGCTTCGGATTTTTATGTCGGTTGAGAAATTCGTTCCATTGCGTCAGGTCGGTTTCGGTATTGTTGGGAAGGCCCAATTTCTGTAGCACGACCGCATCCAAACCTTCCTCTTGCATCAGAATCGGCACGTCATAAATGGTGGACGCATCGATGGACTGTATGACCGCCTCCCGTTTTACATTACAGAAAAGCGCCAGTTTATCCTTTAGCTCACTGGGTATCTCGTGTTCCGTTCTACAGACCAAAATATCGGCCTTGATACCACTCTCCATCAAGGTCTTGACGGAATGCTGGGTAGGTTTTGTTTTCAGTTCCCCGGCCGCCGAAAGAAACGGCACCAGGGTCAGGTGGATGACAATAGCGTTATTTTCGCCAAGCTCCCAAAGCAATTGTCGAACGGCCTCTATATAGGGAAGAGACTCAATATCACCGACGGTTCCCCCGATTTCAGTGATGACCATGTCGTATTCACCGCTATTACCGAGCAACTGTACCCGATGTTTAATTTCGTTCGTGATATGGGGCACTACTTGAACCGTCTTGCCCAAAAATTCACCGCGACGCTCCTTTTCAATGACACTTTGGTAGATTCTACCGGTGGTCACATTGTTCGCCTGCGAGGTGCGTACGTTTAGAAAACGTTCGTAATGGCCGAGGTCGAGATCGGTCTCCGCGCCATCGTCGGTGACATAACATTCCCCGTGCTCGTAAGGGTTCAGCGTACCCGGATCAACGTTGATATAAGGATCTAATTTCTGTATGGTGGTCTTATAGCCCCTTGCCTGTAGCAGCTTGGCGAGTGAGGCGGCAATAATGCCTTTTCCCAAGGATGAAGTTACTCCTCCCGTAACGAAAATGTATTTTGTATCTGACATGGTGGCTTACTTGTTACGGGACGCAAAAGTACAAAAGGCAGAAAGATTTCAGCCCAAACGCCTTGGAAAATCTTTTTGAATTTTCCGGATGAGCGGTTCGAGTCCGTTTACCTTGATTTCTAGGATGGCTGCCATCAATGTACCCAACTTGCCGTCCGGAAAGCCTTTCTGTTTGAACCAGATGAGATAGGCTTCGGGAAGGTTGATCAGATAACGGTCCTTAAATTTACCGAAGGGCATGCGGTAGTGGGCCAGTTCGATAAGCTTTTCTCTGTCGGGGGTCACATCCATAGGTGGCCTAAATTAATATCATTATATTTAACGGGGAAATAAAAATGGGATGGATGTCGGACTACGGAGCCGAAAGACAAGCTTATGCGTAAACGTTCCTTCATCCGATGCATTAAAAAACCATAATTTCATCAAAAGCAACACTAACAGACTTGATATAATGAAACGAAGAACTTTTATTGGCACATCGGCCGCCGCATCAGTGGGGATGCTGGCCGCCCAAACCGGAAACGCCATGGCACCCAAAGCAAACAAAGCTGCGGAACTTAAGAACAATATCAATCACAGCGCCTGTTTCTGGTGCTACAACCCCATTCCCCTCGATAAATTCTTGGGTAACTTGAAGGATCTCGGCGTCTCCGCCATCGACTTGGTCGGTCCCGAAGATTGGCCGCTGTTGAAAAAACACGGTATTCACGCCGCCATGTGCTGGGGCGCCGGCCTAGGCATCGAAAAAGGGTGGAACGATCCAAAATTACACGACGAACTGATAAGAGATTACGAACGTGTCATACCGTTAGTCGCCGAGGCCGGCTACACCAATCTTATCTGTTTCAGCGGAAACCGTAACGGCATGGACGATGAGATGGGACTTCAAAACTGCGTAACCGGATTAAAAAAAGTACTGCCCTTGGCCGAAAAGCACGGCGTCGTACTGCAAATGGAACTGCTCAATTCAAAGGTCGACCATGCCGATTATATGTGCGACCATACCCTTTGGGGCGTCGAACTTTGCAAGCAATTGGGCTCGGAAAACTTTAAACTGCTCTACGATATTTACCATATGCAAATCATGGAAGGTGACGTCATTCGCAATATTCGGGACTATCATCAATACTTCGGACATTATCACACCGGAGGCAATCCCGGTCGCCATGAAATCGATGAGACCCAAGAACTGTTCTATCCCGCAATCATGAAAGCCATTGTCGCCACGGGTTTTAAAGGGCATGTCGCGCAAGAGTTCGTACCGTCTTGGGACGATAAAATCAGTGCGCTGAAACAGGGGATTACAATCTGTGATGTCTAGGCGCCGAAAATCTTTGTGCCTTAGCTACCAGATCGTACCTGTATTGTCTAAAAATAGTCCATTACCTTTCCCTGAACGGTAATTGTGCAGGTTTTCAACACGATTTTCAGGTGGAGCAAATTTGTTTCAAGACCATCCACTATCGGAAAAAATTCTTAATTTTATCCTAAGAAATTTTTTGATAAACAACGTAATCCTACAAAAACACAGACGAAATGAAAAAAATTATCAGTTATCTAGCGATTGCTGCCATCACACTTTTATCGGTACAGTCGATTTCTGCGCAAGAATTCAGTAAGGGTACCAATGTCATCAACGCCGGTCTCGGTTTTGGCGGGGCTTACGATTTAGGAAGATTCAACTCTTCCCTTGCCCTTGGGCTGAATGTCAGTTACGAGCGCGGTATTTGGGAAGTCGGTGGGCCCGGTGTCATCAGCCTTGGCGGCTATATCGGTACAACCGCCTACAATCTTGATTTCGGCGTCGACGACGATACCGTACGATATACCTCTTTCGGGGTAAGGGGCGCATATCACTTCAATTTTATCGGGGTGGACAATCTAGACGTATACGCGGGCCCGATGATTACCGTGGATGTTGTTTCCGTTGATAATGACGCCTTTGACACCTTGGACGGTGGCCTAAGCGGTTCCGTATTCGCCGGGGCACGGTGGTATTTTACGGATAATTTCGGGGCCTTTGCCGAACTTGGCTACGGGGTTTCCTTTTTATCCCTCGGTGCCGCTTTTCGCTTTTAGGGACTAAAAATAATTCTTTTGGAAGAGGCTGTCTTGACTTTTAAGACAGCCTCTTTTTTTATGGATATCGGACCCGCCTTCTCAAAAATGCCGTTCGCAGGAACTTCAAGTTCTTTAGAGGCTGTTTATTCTATTTCGTATCATCCAATTTGGCCGCGATATCACGGTTCCAAAGTAGTTGCTGCTGCAGATTCTTTGAAAAATCGGTCTCCCGGTCGTACTTGTTCTGAAAAGACCGGAGTTCCTTAAGAATTTCGAGGTAGATACTTTTCACCTCTTGCTTTACATTATCGGTAAATTTGAAGGATGTCAAACGCTCACGGAATTTTCGTGTATGCAACTCCGCGATATCGAAATGCAACTGCTCATGGCTTAGAATGACCGCGTCGCAAACCTCGGGACGATACCATGATTTTTGGGGAAGGAACACACATTGAACTTCAATTTCTACGACTTGCTGCCCGCCTTTCTTCGAGGCCGTAAAGGCGTAACTAATACCCGTTGCGGTGGTTGCCGCCGCCCATTCGGTCTTGAAATAGCTTCCTTTAAAATCGGACCACTGTAGTTTTCGGTCGGCACTCCATGGAATGGTTTCTTCTTCTTGAGAAAAAACCTGGCCCATTACACATAGGGAAAAAATCAGGAGAAGATTCCTTAACGCTCCCAAAAGAATGTGATTATCTTTTCGATATCGGGGTGTAGACTGTAAAGAACCGGGCAAGTATTGGCGGTATTTTCTAATATTTTGCGGTGTTTATCTGCAACAACGGAGGGCAGACTCAGCCTCGCTTCTATTTTAGCTATTCTACGGGGATTGGAAGCCATGTGTTTGGTGATTTCTACGGTCGAGTCCGATAGATCGACACCTAGGCCCTTGGCCTTGAGTCCCATAACGGTTATCATACAGCTGCCCAATCCCGTTGCTACGGTATCCGTTGGGGAAAAGGCTTGGCCCAATCCGTTATTGTCTAAAGGGGCGTCGGTCATGAAGGAATCTCCGGAGCGAATGTGTTCGCATGTCGTTCTTAATTCGCCGTTGTACGTGATTTTTGCAGTTATCATGGGAGACATTTTTTTCTACACCTATTCTACTTCCGAAATCCTTAAATCCTCAAAAATCATGATATATGAGGCTTGATTGTAATACCCTTGCTCAAAATCTTTTTCATAATTGAATTTATTGCCCGAATATTCGGTTTCGCCGATATATCTTGACACTTCGATCAGGTCATTTTTATAGGCCAATTTCAAAAGCAGGTCATACGTCAGGTCGAAACCGCGCACGGCATATCGGTCCGGCAGACTGCCGAAACGTTTTTCGTACCGCCTAGAAAACGAATTGCTCTCGGGCATTCGGTACACCGAAGGGTAGGTAAAACGAAGGTTGGACAAATGTGAACTGGATATCACGTCGTTTTCAAAGGCAGGGGATTTGTTCGTGGTGAACATGCGCATTTGTAGCTTGTCGCGATCCGGCTCCTCGATATCGAGCAACGCATTCTGAAACGAATTTAGAATCGACGAAACACTGGCCACCAACTTAAAGTTATCGGTTTCCACGAATACCCAATTTTCGACCTCATCGGAAAGTTTCGCTTTCAAGCTATCGATTTTGATACCAATGTTTTTCTCTTCCTCGATAACCCTGGTCACCTTCGCATCGGGAAATCGTGATAAGATGGAATCTTTGGCGGCTACATGTGTTGAATCGGCGATGACAACCACGTTTTGACCTTCGTACCTCTCTTGCGCAAAATCGAGAATCCGTTCGCGCAAAACCCCTTTCGAGGTGTAGGAATAAAACACATTCGAGAGACTTAAATCGCTCTCCGCCGGTACCGGTGCAATGACGGGCACTTGATTACTTTTGCCCCTTACGGCCGTCTCTTTCAGCGATGCCACATCCAGCGGACCGATTATGGCACTAACCGTATTCAGGTTTTCCTTTTGGAGTATCTCTTTCGTTTTGGCAAGGCTTAGCTGATTGTCATAGGTCTTTACATCGACCGAAACGCCGAGGTCGGCTATGGAGTCAAGGGCTATCAAAGCTCCGGAATATAAGCCTAAGCTATATTTAAGACTGTTCCGCTTATCGATAATATCGGCCACCTCTTCCTTTTCGGAAAGGTTTAACTTGTCTAAACGAAACGGAAACATGAAAACCACTTTGGGCCTATTCGCTACGTTGATGCTATCCACCAAATTGATTTTGTCGAGTACCAATGCGTTGCGTACCTCAAAATCTCCTTTTTGATCCTTGGGCAGTTTCAGTACCATTCCCGCTTTCAGACCTTCGCTCAAATTCGGATTCAATTCCAGTAAATCTTTATAGGTGAGACCAAGCTTACGCGTCAGTGAAAATACCGTTTGCTGAGGCTTGACCACGTAGAAATTATAGTTATCGGTATTTACTTCCCCGGCATCCAATTTGACTTGGGGAATACGAATGACCATACCTTCTTTTAAACCGCCCTTTTCGGTGATTTCAGGATTCAAGCGTACAATCTCGTCTGATTTCACCCCGAATTTCTGCTCCAATTGATAGAAGTTCATCTTTGGGGGCACCGTGTACGATAGATAAAGCTGCGTTTTTTGGTTTTCAAGGCTACTTCCGGCGGGCCTGGGCATTTTGAGCTCCTGACCCACAGCCAAATAATTGGATGCTTTAGAAAGTTCAGGATTCAGGGCCAACATACTGTCAATGGTAATCCCATATTTATTGGCAATACTCCATCGGGTCTCCTTGGGCGCGACCGTATAGGTTTCAAAATCTTCTTCGTTGGTCGCTACCCGCTCGGTCTTGGTCCTGCGGTATTGCGGAATTTTCAAGGTCATATTCTTCTTCAATTGCGAAGAATACAACTCGGGATTATACTTTTTAATTTCCTCTTCAGTGATACGAAAACGCTGCGCAATCCCGTACAGGGTCTCCCTTTTTCTGACCCGATGCGATGTAAAACCAATCGGTTCTTCGCTTTGGGTTACGGTATCTATCGATTGCCCCGATTCAACGGGACGCTTAGATGCCGCCGGTTTCGCGCCCCTTGGAATGACTAAAACCGTGTTGGCCCTTAGTTTTGTGCCTTCCCCGATTTCTTTATTATAGCGAAGAATGGTGGCAGTATCCACATTATACTGTCTTGAAATACCGGTCAGGGTCTCCCCCTTCTTTACGGCGTGTGTGGTAAACTTCTGTGCCTTGCAACTGGATAGGGCTATCGTTAATATCGAATAGACCAGTATAGTTCTGAAAAATCGGTTCATTGAATCCAATGCTTAAATGTTTTTATTTTAGGATGTTCGGGCTGCTCGTATCACTCCCATTCTATGGTTGCCGGCGGTTTGGAACTGATGTCATAAACGACGCGGTTCACCCCCGGTACTTTATTAATGATATCGTTGGATACCTTCTGTAAAAACTCGTAAGGCAGATTGACCCAATCGGCGGTCATACCGTCGGTACTCTCTACAGCCCGCAAAGCTACACATTTTTCATACGTACGCTCATCGCCCATCACTCCCACACTATTTACGGGCAAAAGCATGGCCCCGGCCTGCCAGACCTTATCATAAAGATCCCAATCGCGCAATCCTTTAATAAAAATATGATCGACTTCTTGAAGGATGGCCACCTTTTCACGAGTGATATCACCCAAAATGCGGATAGCCAGTCCCGGCCCGGGAAAAGGATGTCTTCCTAAACGTTCGTCGCCGATGGCCATACTCTTTCCGACCCTGCGCACCTCATCTTTAAACAGCATTTTAAGCGGCTCCACTACTTTCAGCTTCATAAAATCGGGCAATCCACCGACGTTGTGATGGCTTTTAATGGTGGCGGACGGTCCACCACTTACGGAAACCGATTCTATCACATCAGGATAAATGGTACCCTGGGCAAGCCATTTGGCATCTTCGACCGAGTGCGCCTCGTCATCAAAAACCTCGATGAATACACGTCCGATAATCTTACGTTTCCTTTCGGGATCGCTCTCGCCCTCCAGGGCATCTAAAAAGCGGTTTGAAGCATCTACCCCTTTGACGTTAAGACCCATATGTTTATATTGGTCAAGTACTTCTTCAAACTCATTTTTACGCAATAATCCGTTGTTGACGAAGATACAATGCAAGTGTTTTCCGATGGCCTTGTGCAGTAGCACGGCCGCTACTGTGGAGTCGACACCGCCCGAAAGGCCTAGAATTACTTTGTCCGGTCCTATTTTCTGTTTCAACTCGGCAACGGTAACATCTACGAAGGCATCGGGGGTCCAGGTCTGTTCCAGTTCGGCGATGTTGACCAAGAAGTTTTCAAGGAGTTTTCTACCGTCTTTTGTATGGTAAACCTCTGGATGAAATTGGATACCATAAGTATCCTCACCTTCAATTTTATAGGCAGCATATTCAACGTCGTGCGTACTGGCCAGAACAATGGCTTCTTTTGGAAGGCTTTTAATGGTGTCGCTATGGCTCATCCACACTTGGCTGCCTTCGGAAATGGATTCAAAAAATGGTTCTTCTCGTTTAATATAGGATAGATTGGCCCGCCCATATTCCCTAGTATTCGATTTTTCGACGCTACCACCGTTGAAATGCACCAGATACTGGGCACCGTAACAAACCGCAAGTAAAGGTTTTTTACCCTTAATTTTTGAAAGATCGGGATGCGGGGCATCTTCCGCCCGTACCGAAAAGGGAGAGCCCGAAAGAATGACCGCCTTATAGCTTGAAAGGTCGTCGGGCAGCTTGTTATAGGGCTTTATCTCACAATAAATGTTCAGTTCGCGTACGCGCCGGGCGATAAGCTGGGTGTACTGCGAACCAAAGTCAAGGATCAGGACGTTATTTTGCATGCGCAAAAATAGGGAATTACCGATTTCAGGGAAGGGTCTATTAACATATTTATGACCAGTTTTCAACAAGGGACATAATCGAACCCATATAACAAGTTCGGAGAAGTATATTTAATCTTTCAAAATCAAACAAGTGTTAGCCCTATCTTGAAATCGAAGTGAAGTAGAAGTTGCTACTCAAGTAGTTTTTAAGGACTAAATTTCAGAACAACACCTTCCTTTTTTGAGAAAAGACCAAAAAATGTAAAATTCAATCAATTAGTTTATATGGTCGCTATTAAAATACTGGTAACATGATTTTTAAATCAATTCCTACAAAGTGTTAAAAAAAGCTAAAATGCGTCCTTTTGAGGACTTGACCATCCATAACTTCCTAAAATATCCTTGCCGGGGTCATCTCAACATCGATGCGAACGATGGAAATACTTTTGTAAAATACAGCATCGCCCCGAACACTATTTTGGACGATGGCGCCATGTGTGTATTTGAGGGATATCAGGTGACGGAGAAAATAATTGAACTGGAAGTACCGGAGAATCCGTAATGGATTTTACTACTTAGTGGCCGCCGCGAAATTCAATTACCGCCAAAATTCGGGATTAGGGATTCGGACTTCAGGATTAGGAATTCGTATTTCAGACTTGGGACTTCGGGCGTGGGGATTAGGTATCGGGGCTTCGGGTTTAGAAATTCGGATTTCAGACTTGGGACTTCGATTTGGGTTTCGAGTTTCGGACCTAATGAGTATAAAAAGTAAAAGTCCGGGCTACCAAACCCGGACTTTTCATCAAAATCAAAAAACCAACCTAAACACATGAACTTATTAAAACTTTTTCACGGCAATTTTTATATGTAACAATCCACTTTTCGATTACCCTACTCCTTTTCTAAACTTTTTTAAAATTTCTTGTATGCCCGTACGGTATCCTAAACTGGTACGGCATCCTTTGAATAACCAAGGC
>JBATUY010000322.1:0-4796 GCA_049671465.1 Pricia sp.
AGTGGTGATTCGACTGACGGAAGAATTAGAGAGTCCGAATATCGAATTCAATATTGATTTCCCCGGTACGAATTCCATTGTACAGTCCGAACTTGAATACCGGTTGCAGGATCCCACTGTAGAGGAACGCAACGCCCTTTTTCTATTGGCGCAAGGCTCTTTTGTCAACAACCAGACCGGTATCAACCAGCAGGCGGTCACCGGAAACTTGCTGCAATCGGCATCGGGCATATTGAATCAGGTGTTGGGCGAAAACGAAAAATTCAACCTCGGACTTTCGTACGAACAGGGCTTTATCGACCGAACTTCCGATTTTCAGACAGAGAGCAGGGTAGGGGTTACGGTATCGACCCAGATCAGCGACCGGGTGCTCTTCAACGGAAAGGTCGGGGTGCCAGTGGGCGGAACCACCGAGACCGTAGTAGCGGGCAACTTTGAGATTCAGCTGTTGCTGAACGAAGAAGGTACATTGAGCGCGAAATTTTTTAACAGAGAGAACGAAATTCGTGAATATTTGGCCGATCGCTTGGGCTACACCCAGGGTATAGGTCTTCAATACGAGGTAGATTTCGACAGTTTTAGGGAGCTTTTCCGGAAAATCGTCAACCGCGACAAGGAGTCTAAAAAGAATTTGCCGCCCGCCGACAAGGTGCCGACCGCCGTTATGGGTAAAGACAGCCTTTTACGGTTTTACCCGAATACCAAAGGAAAGCGGTGAAACAAGGGTTCCGCGTTCTTGTCATTCTTTGAAAAATACCCTTATCTCTTTACCCTTTCGCGTATTTTCCTATTTATTTTCTACGAAAACGTTTGATAGGTTATGAATACATTAAATTAGAATGCCGTATTCCACTTCGATTCAAACCAATTTCGTAGTTTTGCGGCTTAGTTTTTTTTATGAATCCGCAGATAAAGAAAATAGGGGTTTTGACCTCCGGAGGTGATTCCCCGGGCATGAACGCCGCCATTCGGTCGGTGGTTCGAACCTGCGCCTACATGAAAGTGGAGTGCGTTGGCATCTACCGCGGGTATCAGGGCATGATTGAAGGTGATTTCAAACCGATGGACGCCAGAAGTGTGAACAACATTATCAATAAGGGTGGTACCATTCTAAAATCGGCCCGATGCACGGAATTTAGAACGGTCGAGGGCCGCAAGATGGCCTACGAGCAACTACAGGCCGAAGGTATCGATGCCTTTGTGGTCATCGGTGGCGACGGTAGCTTTACCGGTGCCTTAAAATTTAACGAAGAGTATCGTTTTCCGATTATCGGAATACCCGGTACCATCGACAACGATATTTTCGGTACCTCGAATACGCTGGGTTTCGATACGGCCATGAATACGGTTGTAGACGTCATCGATAAGATCAGGGACACCGCCAGTTCGCACAATCGACTCTTTTTTGTAGAGGTGATGGGACGGGATGTCGGGCATATCGCACTGAACGCGGGTGTCGGCGCCGGAGCGGAAGAGATATTGATTCCCGAGGAAAACAGGGGACTTGAGCGTTTGCTCGAGTCCTTGAAACGGAGTAAAAAGTCCGGAAAATCATCAAGCATCGTCGTAGTGGCCGAGGGCGATAAAATCGGAAAAAGTGTTTTTGAGCTTAAGGAATATGTAGAAGAACATCTACCTATATATGATGTACGCGTTTCCGTTCTGGGCCACATGCAACGGGGCGGTGCCCCATCGTGCTATGACCGCGTATTGGCCAGTAGAATGGGGGTAAAGGCTGTCGAGAGCCTTTTAGAGGGCCGCACCAATTTTATGGTGGGCATTCAGAACAATCAGATTATCTTGACCCCGATCAGCAAGGCCATCAAGGGCCACACCAAAATCGATAAGGAATTGATCCGGGTCTCCGAGATCATGACCACTTAAAAATAAACGAAATACTAATCCTAAATACACTTATATATGTCAGATTTAAAAATAGGAATTAACGGATTCGGACGCATCGGAAGATTGGTCTTCAGGGAGACCGTTCGAAGAGACGGTGTCGACGTAGTAGCTATCAACGATCTTTTGGAAGTCGAGCACTTGGCGTACCTTTTGAAATATGATTCCGTACACGGAAAATTCGACGGAACGGTAGACGTCAAAGACGGTCACCTAGTCGTAAACGGAAAAACGGTACGGATCACGGCCGAAAGAGATCCTGCAAATATAAAATGGGATGCTGTAGGCGTTGAAATCGTTGCCGAGTGTACCGGTATTTTTAAATCACTGGATATGGCACAAAAGCACATCGACGGTGGAGCCAAGAAGGTAGTGATTTCCGCGCCTTCCCCCGATGCCCCTATGTTCGTTATGGGTGTGAACCATACCGACGTGAAAGCCTCTGATAAAATTGTATCCAACGCATCCTGTACGACCAACTGTTTGGCACCGATGGCCAAGGTATTGAACGATAGTTTCGGTATCGAAGAAGCCTTGATGACCACGGTACACGCTACCACGGCTACACAAATGACCGTAGACGGCCCGTCGCAGAAAGATTGGAGAGGTGGCCGAAGTGCTATGCTCAATATCATACCCGCTTCAACAGGTGCGGCCAAAGCGGTCACCAAGGTGATTCCCGCATTGAAAGGCAAGTTGACCGGAATGGCTTTTAGGGTACCTACCGCCGATGTTTCCGTCGTCGATTTGACCGTGCGATTGGAGAAGGAAACTTCTTATGATGAAATTAAAAAAGCCTTTAAAACCGCTTCTGAAGGTAGTTTAAAAGGAGTTTTGGGCTACACGGAAGAAGATGTAGTATCCCAAGATTTTGTAAGCGATCCACGCACCAGTATTTTTGATGCCGGTGCCGGTATGGAGTTGAACTCTAAATTTTACAAGTTGATCTGCTGGTACGATAACGAAGCCGGATTCTCCAATAAAATGGTAGATTTGGCGCAGCACGTAGCGAGTCTATAATTTTTAAGTTTTTTCTTGATAGGAATCCTGAAACTAGGCAATATTTTGCTTATTTTCAGGATTCTTTTTTAAACACAGCATATGATTTTGATAGTAGACAGTGGGGCAACTAAATCCGATTGGATAGCCTTGGACGATAAGGGAAACCAACTTTTCATTACCCAGACCTTGGGGCTGAGTCCCGAGGTTTTGACCCGGAACGTTATCGAAGACCGATTGGCCAATAATTTCGAGCTCTCCAAAAATAGGGAAGATGTGACCCGATTACATTTTTACGGTGCTGGCTGTGGTACCGATCGTATGAAAAAATTCTTGGGCGAAATCTTTAAAAGCTATTTCCCGAACGCTAAGGCCGATGTTAAAGAGGATACGTTTGCCGCCATTTTTGCAACGACCAAGGTGGGGCATCAGGGAATCGTGTGTATTTTGGGAACTGGGTCGAACTGTAGCTATTACGACGGCGAGGAGTTGCATCAAAAGGTGACGTCGCTAGGGTATATTCCCATGGATGATGGCAGCGGAAATTTCTTCGGAAGAAAATTGATCCGGGACTACTACTTCAATAAAATGCCCAAAGATTTGGGTGAGAAGTTTGCCAAAGGCTATGACTTGGAGGCCGATGTCATCAAAGAAAATCTTTACAAGCAGCCCAATCCGAATACTTATTTGGCGACATTTGCCCGTTTTCTCGTAGAAAATAAAGACCATCCGTACTCTAAAGGGGTTATCGACAAGGGTTTTCAGCAGTTTATCAATAATTATATCATGCAATTTGATCTGGCTACCAAGGTGCCGATAAACTTTGTGGGAAGTATAGCGCACTATCTTCGGGACGAGCTTACCGCGGTCCTGGAGCGCAACGATCTGATCGTCGGGGTCATCCGTCAAAGGCCGATAGAAGGGCTGATGGAATTCCATCGGGAAACCCTTTGAAATAGTGGGCAGTTTCAGTTGTGATAGGCAGTACGGCGGCAGGCCTGCAACCACCACCTATCATCGTCGTCGAGTCGATGGCTGGCTACGGTTTTCCCATTTTAGGTCACTGAGAATAGAACTCTTTATCCCTATAAAAAAGTACCAGCGGGAATACGTGCCGAAGGGCGTCCAGTTAAAGTTCATCCTGAAACTTTTGAGGTCGCGTTCGAAGCGCAATTGGGTTAGGGTAAAGCCTTTATTCTTAAAGTCATAACCTGACGACCCACCGACTTTCCAGCGCGGTGAAAGCTCAATATCCCCTGAAAACATAAGGGAATGACTGCTGAATTCGTTCTGTCGGGCGGAGTTGAAATAACTTGCGGAATAGGCCAATCGAAAATTCCAGGGAATGGTCGTGGCGTAGGCCGGGTTTTCGACATCCTCGTCATCATCATCTCCATAATCATCGTCAACCAAACGGTCGTTGTAGTTGTCGGCTCGCCCGAACAGGTCATCGTCACGGCCGCCACTTTGGGCTACGTAGTCATAGGCATCGATATCTTCTTCCTCTTCGTCTTCCTTTTTTTTCCCGAAGGTCTTGCTATCGATGGAATATCCGATATTGACATTCGCTGCCGTAAGGCGGAAAAGGCTTCCTCCATTATCGATATTGAAGGTGTTGATACGCCTTCCGTTGTTGTCTATCGCATAAGGGTCAAGGCCTGCCGAAAAGTTGATCGACATTTTATTGTTCAGAATATTGGTACCGCCGTTCACCCGCAAGGGACTTAGCTTTAAGGAGTCCGATTCAAAGTTATAGCCCGTTGAAATATTAAAATTGCTTAAAAGATCTACCTTTTTAGCCTCGGTAGCCGTGGAATCTTTGTCCGTTACCTTAGCCTGTAATTGGTTGGCCAGCGAAAAGCTCAGACTACTTGATTTGCCCAATCCCGGAGCCC
>JBATUY010000323.1:0-9753 GCA_049671465.1 Pricia sp.
TATTTACTGAAATCCTTATTTTTTAGTTAAATAATGAGGAATTGTCAGTTCTATACAAGCGTTTGCCGCAGGCCATGCTTTGCGAATAACACTAAACCAGCAACTACGAATGAAAGACAGACTAGACCTAGTAGACCACCAAATTTTGACCTTGTTATCCGGCGACGCCCAAATGCCTTACACCGAAGTGGCCAAACGCGCCGGCATATCTCCTGGCACTGTACACATGCGGACCCGTAAAATGAAAGATTTGGGGGTGATAAAAGGCGCCACCTTGACCCTTGACTACAGTAAAATGGGATGGAAAATGACTGTCTTTCTAGGAATATTCTTGCGGGAGAGCCATCTATATAAGGTGGTAATGGAAGAACTGGCCAAGGTCAGGGAAGTGGTCAAGATTCACCATAGTACTGGCAAATATGATATTTTTATCAAACTACATGCCCGCGACAGTCTACACTATCGAAACCTGTATCAAGAATCAATTCTGACCATACAAGGCATTCGGGGCATTGAATCTTTTATGTCCGTCGAAGAGAATATGGACAGGCATATAAGCTTTACTACCCAAGACAGTAAATAGCCGATGCATTACTCATACTAAGCTCCTCACACTAAGCTTCTCATACTAACCTCCTCATACTAAAAACCTTACCTCAAGCATCAAATTTCTGTGGGTAGCTTTGTTGAACGCTCATCACCTTCCATCTTATCGAAGGTGTTTTATTAATGTATTGTTAAAAACTAGTTTTTCGGTAACAATTTTATTTCTGTAGCGTCTTTATAATAACATCATCAATTAATACTAATCGATTTCTGAAAAACGCCGCTCATCAACGGTTCAGAAATCATAAACAAACAAGTCATGAGAAAATTGAGTCTAGTATTTGTAGCTGCCATGCTACTATCCGCAGGAAATGGTTTTGCCAACGAAGTAAACACGGTCGATCCCTCGAAAAGTCTTTCGGCGCAGATCGGACAACTATTGAGCGATAATGCCTTTACTGAAAATGAAGTAGCGCAGACCGCCCAAGTGCGGTTCACCCTGAACAACGAGCGTCAGATCGTGGTGTTGTCGGTTACAACCGAAAATGCCATTTTAGCAAATTTTGTGAAGGCGAAGTTGAATTACAAAGAAGTAGCCTTAGACGCGTACAAAGAAGGTAAGGTATATACGGTGCCCGTTCGGATTGCAAGCTGAACGCTTTAGTACCGAGTCACAGTGATGTGCTTGGCGAAAAAAGTCTTGAACCGATAGGATCAAGACTTTTTTTTGTTTTTATACTTTACGGGCGTCACGTCGGTATTCATTTTTTTCCGCTGCTGGGCCTTGAAGCTCGGCGTTTTCCGTTCCACGGGTTTTGTGATTTTCTTTTTTGAGAGTACATCCCCGGGATTGGTGGGGTTCTCTTTGGTGCCCCTCAGATGTATGACCAACCCGTTCAGGAAATTCCGTAAGACTTGATCCCCACACTCCATATAATTCGGATGGTCTTCTTTTCTAAAAAAGGCGCCCAGTTCGCTTTTGCTTATCTTGAAATCGGCCAATTTCAAGATTTCTACGATTTCATCGTCCCGAAACATGAGGGCTACCCGCAATTTTTTAAAAATATCGTTATTGGTCATTAATTTTTTTTGGCAAGTTAATCTAAATATCAGAAAGATGTGGGAGACAATTAACAGTTCAAGGGCACGAAAACGGGAATTTTTAGGTTACCTATTAGTGAATAGCCTTAATACCTTATAATGAACTCCTATCAAGAAAAACTCAGTATACTCTCTGAAATGATCGCTTTTGCGAAAGTGGACGGTACCGTCAAAGCCCCGGAATATAATTTTCTGTCAGAGGTAGCCGACCATATAGGGGTAAATCAGCAGGATTTTGAAGAACTTTTCACCACCAAGACCGAGCATGTCGTTCCCAAATCGGAAGCTGATCGTATCGTACAGTTCCATAGGTTGGTATTATTGATGAACGTAGACCAGGTACAGACGGACAAAGAAATTGCCCGCCTTAAAAATGTAGGCCTGGGTATGGGACTTCGACCTACCGCCATTGACCAAGTACTATCGGTAATGGACGACTACCCCAACAAGGTGGTGCCCCCGCAGGTGTTGATCAATATATTTAAGGCGCACTATAATTGAAAATGCCGTGGTGTATCAAACCCCATGTCGCCAACCGAACGGATCTTCTGCCCGGTTGTATTGAATATCGATGATCTGTTTTTTGAGTTGGGAGGCAAAGCTATCTTCGAGCTCAGGCAGGTCATAATCCACATCGCGATATCCGAAGGTCGATATGGGCGATATTACCGCTGCGGTACCCGCTCCGAACATTTCTTTAAGGCTTCCGTTTTCTGCGGCCTCGACCACTTCGTTGACGGTAAACTTTCGCACTTCAGTGTTGATACCTTGCTTTTCGGCGAGCTGTAGAATGCTCTTCCGGGTAATCCCGTCTAAAATACGGTCGCTTATCGGGGCCGTTATCAGGGTGTCGCCGATGCGTACGAAAATATTCATTGCCCCGGCTTCCTCGATAAATTCGTGCTTATGGTCATCTGTCCATATCACCTGATTATATCCTTTTTTAACCGCCAATTGGGTGGGATAAAACTGTCCGGCGTAGTTGCCACCGGCTTTTGCGTAACCGGTTCCGCCGTTGGCCGATCGGGAATAGGTTTCCTCTATGAGTACTTTTACCTTTCCGGCAAAATAAGAGCCCGAAGGCGCCAAACAGATCATAAATTTATACTCATCTGCGGGCGAGGCGTGAAAGCCTTTTCCGGAGGCGAACATAAAAGGCCGGATATAAAGGGCGCTACCTTCCTTTTTAGGTATCCACTTTTCGTCCAGTTTGATAAGGGTCTTAAGGCCATCCATAAAGAATGCCTCGGGCAATTCCGGAATGGCCATCCGCTTGGCCGAAATATTGAAACGTTTGAAGTTTTCAAGAGGTCTGAAGAGCCAGGTCTTTTCATCGGCATCCTTATAGGCTTTCATCCCCTCGAAAATGGACTGTCCGTAATGAAAAATTTTGGACGACGGCTCCAAACTGATTGCCTGATAGGGTATGATTTTTGGGACTTCCCAAGCGCCGTTGCGGTAATCACAGACCAGCATATGGTCGGTAAAAACGCTTCCGAAGGCCAGATTATCAAAATCGACCTGATCTATTTTCGAGTTTTTGATTTTCTCGATACTTATTTGTTGAGCGGTAGTCTCCATGCGTATGGCTTTAATTAAAGGATTAAAAATACACATTCTTTATATGCCCATCTTCCTTTTTCGTTCAAAAATGCGCAAATTTGCATTGGGAATTTAATTTTTAAAGGATATGAAAAAATTTAACGTAACGCTTGTCGTATTACTATTGGTTTTCATGGGATGGGGGCAAGAAGATGATCAGAACGGTGCCAACAATCCCTCCAAGACCGGCTCCGCCTACACAGTTTACGGAGAGGCAGTAGCACCGGAGGATGCGGTAAGTACCATGGAACTATCCAAAACCTATGCGAAAATGTCCGTCAACGATTCCGTACAGTCCAAATTCAGGGCGACCGTCACCGATGTCTGCAAGGCAAAGGGATGCTGGATGAAATTGCAGTTGGAAGACGGCAAGGAAGCCATGGTGCGTTTCAAAGATTATGGGTTTTTCATGCCCATGGATATCGAAGGCCGTGAAGTGGTTGTAAACGGACAGGCGTTCGTTACCGAAATGAGCGTTGATGATCAAAGACACTATGCCAAAGACGGCGGGCAATCCGATGCGGAAATTGCTAAAATTACAACGCCCAAAAAGACCTATGGTTTTGAGGCCGACGGGGTGTTATTGGCCAATCAGGATTAGGGTGACTAAACGGCCGGGAATCACATGGATCGTCTTGAGACAAAAGATGATTCTCAAGCTTACACGTAAATAGATTTAAGCCCTTTGAAACGTAAAATCATCATCACCGGCGACGGTTCGAAGACCATTCAAATCGAGGATTGGAACGAGCAGTACCACTCCAAACACGGTGCCATTCAAGAGGCCTACCACGTCTTTATCAAGCATGGTCTATCCCATTTCAAGAACCGCCCTGTTTCGATTTTGGAAATGGGTCTCGGTACGGGCCTGAACGCGTTTATTACGCTTTTGGAAGCTAAAAAGCTAAACAGCACCGTACGGTATACCGGCTTAGAGGCCTATCCTATTTCCGTCTCGGAATTGGAACAGCTCAACTACGTTTCCGAATTACATGCCGAACAGCATGCCGACGATTTTTTACTGCTGCATCAATCCCCTTGGGAAGAAGATGTTGAAATCACAAAGCATTTTATTCTACAAAAGCAAAAAAAAGACTTTTCCAGTGTTCACGACAACGACCGGTACGACCTAATTTATTTTGATGCTTTCGGTGCTCGGGTACAGCCGGAACTTTGGACGGAAGCTATCTTTTTAAAAATGTACCAAGCCCTAAAAAAGAATGGTATACTCACTACGTATGCCGCAAAAGGTAGCGTACGTCGTGCCATGCAAGCCGTGGGGTTCACCGTCGAGCGCCTCCCCGGCCCGCCCGGAAAACGCGAAATGCTCCGCGCCAGAAAATAAATAGTTTCGTAAATCGGGCGAATATCCCCATCATAAAGTAACCCACTCTTTAACATAAGGTTAAGCAATACTGTTAAACTACAATTAAACCGGTTTTAGTTGCTATTCGGAAGTACTACCTTTGATACATGAAAGTATTGATTACAGGCGCAACAGGACTTGTCGGAAGCGAAATCGTAAGGCAATGCCAAGACCGGAAAATACCGGTGAACTATCTGACGACCAGTAAGGACAAAATCGTTACGAAAGCCGACTATCATGGGTTTTATTGGAATCCCAGTTCCGGTGAAATCGATGATAAGTGCTTTGATGGGGTGACTGCGATCATCAATTTGGCGGGGGCGAGTATTTCAAAAAGATGGACGTCGAGCTACAAAAAGACCATTCTTTCCAGCAGGGTCAATACCATAAAAACATTACATAAGGCCGTTAAAAAGCAAAAGACCTTGCATCGTGCGAATTACGATGGCATTACTTCTTTTGTTTCGGCATCCGCGATAGGGGTGTACCCCGACTCCCTGTCCAAATATTATACCGAGGCCGAAACCGCGATCGACGACAGCTTTTTGGGCGAGGTCGTCGAGCTTTGGGAGAAGGAGGCCGATAGCTTTAAAGACTTTGATTTCAGTGTCGCCAAGGTTCGCATCGGGCTGGTGATGTCTGATCAAGGTGGGGCGCTGCCCGAGTTGGCCAAACCCATTAAAAATTATGTGGGCGCCGCTTTCGGCACTGGTGAACAGTGGCAGTCTTGGATACATATTTCGGACCTCGCCCGAATCTTTTTGTACACTGTGGAAAACAGCTTAAGCGGAATTTACAACGGAGTGGGACCCAACCCGGTTACGAACGCGAAATTGGTAAAGGAAATCGCCAAGGTGGTCGACAGACCATTGTTTTTGCCCAATATTCCGAAATTCGTCATGCACACTGTCCTCGGTGAAATGGCCTATATTCTTTTTGCCAGTCAGCGGGTCAGCTGTAAAAAAATTGAGGAGGAAGGCTTTAGTTTTAGCTATCCTAATGTATGTCTGGCGCTGGAACAAATTTATGCGAACGAGCAGGAGCGTAGTGCTTCTGATGCAGTTTACACAAAGGAATATAGTTCTTAGTCGATTGTCGTTTCCGGCCTTTAGAACTATGACCCATTTCGCCTTAAGGTCTCAATCAATTTAAAAACACAATCCTTTCCAAGTAATTAGACTTACCCTCTTATTTTGGCAGTCAAACGAAATCACGATGATCAGGTAGTTGTCCCCACGCGTCATCCCGATTACCAATAAGCATCACAAAACGAATTTCCCATTACCAAATACCTATCGCAAAGCACCATCTTGGTGACCAATTGACTATCATTAAGCCTAATCCCGATTACCCACATAGTTATCGCAAAGCGCCCCCTCGATGGTAACACCCCCTGCCTTACCGCCGACATATCTTTCGTGACATTTTGACATTTTCATTGAATTGGCAGTACTTTTGACAACTGTTTCCTAGAAATTAAAGGTTAAGATATATGAGTACAAAAAATAATACGGAGGAATTTGACGAAAACCTGGATGGCGAGGTTTTGAACGACGCTATGGAAGAGGGTGTGGAACCTGCCGATGTTGATATGGATGTCGATGTAGAGGACGTAGAGGATGATGCCGGTATGACGGAAGAAGAGCAGTTGCGTGAAGATCTGGCCAAGGAAAAAGACAAGTTTTTACGCCTTTTTGCGGAGTTCGAGAATTTTAAGCGAAGAACTTCGAAAGAACGTATGGATATGTTCAAGACCGCGGGCCAAGAAATCATGACATCACTTTTACCGGTTTTAGACGATTTTGACCGTGCGCTGAAAGAACTGGCAAAATCGGACAATACTGAAATGTTCAAAGGCGTTGAGTTGATACGCGTGAAACTACGGGAAACCTTGAAATCTAAAGGTTTAGAGGAAGTCGAAGTGGCTGCCGGTGATACTTTTGACGCAGAGATGCACGACGCCATTACCCAAATTCCAGCTCCAAATAAAAAAATGAAGGGCAAAATCGTCGACGTCGTCGAGCGCGGATTTAAATTGGGGGAACGGATTATACGCCACCCCAAGGTAGTGGTAGGAAAATAATTGAGGAAGCAGCAACCAAACGATTAGCATGAAAGAAGATTATTACGAAATACTAGGTGTGACCAAGAATGCTACGGCCCCCGAAATCAAAAAGGCATACCGTAAAAAGGCTTTAAAATATCATCCTGATAAAAATCCTGGTGATTCCGAAGCGGAGGAGATGTTCAAAAAGTCCGCCGAGGCCTATGAAGTGTTGAGCAACCCCGACAAGAAAGCCCGCTACGATCAATTCGGTCACGCCGCTTTTCAAGGTGGCGGTGGTTTCGGCGGCGGTGGCGGCATGAATATGGATGATATCTTCAGCCAGTTCGGCGATATCTTCGGAAGTGCGTTCGGCGGTGGCGGCGGCGGTGGTTTTAGCGGCTTTGGCGGTTTCGGTGGCGGTGGCCAGCGAAGGGTCAAGGGCAGTAACCTGCGTATTCGGGTCAAACTTTCTTTGAAGGAGGTGGCCAACGGTGTCGAGAAAAAAGTCAAGGTACGCCGAAAGATTCAGGCCGATGGAGTCACTTATACCACCTGTAGCACCTGTAACGGTCGTGGTCAGGTAGCCAAAATAACCAATACCATTTTAGGACGCATGCAAACGGCGGCCACTTGCAGTACCTGCGGTGGAAGCGGTCAAATTTTGGATAAAAAGCCTAAGGATGCCGATGATCAGGGTATGAAGATATCGGAAGAAACGGTTTCCATAAAGATTCCTGGAGGAGTTGAAGAGGGCATGCAGTTAAAGGTGCCCGGAAAGGGGAACGATGCCCCGGGTAACGGTGTGCCCGGCGATTTATTGGTGGCCATTGAGACCCAAGATCATGAGACGCTGAAGCGCGAGGGCGATAATCTGCATTACGATCTTTACGTCAGCGTATCTGACGCCGTATTGGGAACATCAAAGGAAATCGATGCCGTGGATGGAAAGGTACGTATCAAATTGGAAGCGGGAATACAATCCGGAAAGATTTTACGCCTCCGCGGTAAGGGAATTTCGAGCATAAACGGATATGGTACCGGCGATTTGTTGGTGCATGTCAACGTATGGACGCCCAAAGAGCTGAACAAAGAACAAAAGGAATTTTTCGAGCGCATGCAGGGCAACGAGAATTTCGAGCCCCGGCCAGAAAAATCAGATAAGTCTTTCTTTGAAAAAGTTAAGGATATGTTCTCGTGAGTTAAAGTATGTACAGAATTTTTTCAAAAACTTCCATTTCTAAATAAAAACCGTATATTTGGATTTGATATTGGGCAACCAATATTAATTTTCTTTTTCATAGCAATTTTTTTCCCATCCTTGAATTCCTTCAAGGGTGGGTTTTTTATTTTCTATCTTTGGTAAAATTGCGTACATGAACAACATCTTGGTCACGAAGGAGGTCACCAAGCGATACGGCGACTACACTGCCCTCGACAAGGTCTCCCTAGAAATCCCCAAAAACAGTATTTACGGTCTTTTAGGGCCTAACGGTGCCGGTAAGACCACACTCATTCGCATCATCAACCAAATTACCTTTCCCGACCAGGGCGAGGTTTATTTTGACGGGGAACTGCTGCAGCCCCATCACATTGCGATGATCGGCTATTTGCCAGAAGAGCGTGGCCTGTACAAGTCGATGAAGGTAGGGGAACAGGTCTTGTACCTGGCCCAGTTGAAGGGACTCTCGAAGACCGAGGCCAAAAAGCGGCTAAAATATTGGTTCGATCGATTGGAAATCGGCGATTGGTGGCACAAAAAAGTCCAGGAACTATCCAAAGGGATGGCCCAAAAAATTCAGTTTATCGTAACGGTACTGCACGAACCCAAGCTCCTCATTTTTGACGAGCCCTTTAGCGGCTTCGACCCGATCAACGCCAACCTTATCAAAGACGAGATACTCCATTTGAAGGAAAGTGGAACCTCCATCATTTTTTCGACCCATAGAATGGAATCGGTAGAAGAGCTCTGTGAATACATTGCCCTGATCCATCGCTCTGAAAAAATTCTTGACGGACGGCTATCCGACATCAAAAAAGCGTACAAGAACAATATTTTCAACGTGGGCCTAGAGACGGCAAAAGGCAATGTTCTTTTAAAGGAGTTAGCAGAAAAATTTAACATTAGCTCGTCAAAATACGACGTGAAGGAACAACAGTTAAATTTTACCCTGCAACTGCCCGACGCCAACAGCGCGATGTTTTTGGGGTATCTTTCCGATAGGGCGAACGTCAACCATTTTCAGGAGACCATACCCTCGGCCAACGAAATATTCATTCAAACCGTACAAAGCAAAGGCATCCATGAATAAACTGCCGTTGATCATTAAAAGAGAGTATCTGGCCAAGGTGCGCAATAAATCTTTCGTCATCATGACGTTTTTGAGTCCCATTTTAATGGTGGCCATGGTCGTGCTGATCGCTTATTTGACTAAAATCAACGACAGCGAAAAACGGATTATCGCCCTATTGAACGAAAGCGATTACTACGGCCAGGAATTTTTGATGAGCGAGGGCATTTCGTACGTACATTTTTCAGATATCTCGCTGGAAGCCGCTAAAGATTCAGCGGCGAACGTAGGCTACTATGGTCTGCTTCATATTCCCGAAGGCAGGGAGCTTGAGAAGGTGTCCTCCAGCTCCTTCCTGTACACCAAAGAAGCGCCGAGCACCATGGTGCTGGATAAGTTGGATGCCGTTTTTCAACAGCGCCTACGGCAAGAACGCTTGCAGGAAATGGGAGTTTCCACGAAGGAATTCGATGCCATCGATAGCCGTTTCGAAATTAAAACGGCCACCTTTGCGGGTGACCTGAACATCAAGGGCATTAATGAGATCAAGGCCTTTATTGGCGGCGGTTTCGGGTATCTGATCATGATGTTCATCATCATCTATGGAGGTTTTGTCATGCGCAGTGTTATCGAAGAAAAAACCAGTCGTATCATTGAAGTCATCATCTCATCGGTCAAACCTTTTGAATTGATGCTGGGCAAGATCATTGGTACTTCGCTGGCCGGCATCACCCAATTCGCGATTTGGATCGTTTCCGGGGCACTGCTGTTGATCTTGGCTCTTGCGATGCTCGATATCGATC
>JBATUY010000324.1:0-2027 GCA_049671465.1 Pricia sp.
TGGGCGAATGGGCGGAAGGTGCCTTGTTACTGTTCCTTTTTAGTCTAGGGCACGCTCTTGAGCATTATGCGATGGAAAAGGCCCGAAAGTCCATTGCGGCACTGGCAGATCTGGCACCAAAAACGGCATTGCTAAAAAAAGATGGGAAGACCGAAGAGGTCGGAATCGAAAAATTGGGTATCGGCGATATCATCGTGGTCAAGCCGAACAGTAAAATATCCGCCGATGGCGTTGTGGTCAACGGGGAAAGCAGTGTAAACCAGGCACCCATAACAGGGGAAAGTGTACCGGTGGACAAACTCTCTGTGGAAGATGCCGGTAGGGACTATTCAGAGGATGATGAAATAAAGGACGAAAACCGTGTTTTTGCAGGTACAATCAACGGTAACAACACCCTTGAGATAAAGGTCATCAAAGAGGCAAAGGATTCGACCCTGTCAAGATTGGTCGAATTGGTCAACGAGGCACAGACCCAAAAGTCGCCGACACAGTTGCTTACCGACAAGTTCGAAAGATATTTCGTGCCCTCCGTACTTGCGTTGGTAGTGCTGTTGCTCTTCGCTTTCTTGGTCATCGACGAGCCTTTCAGTGCCAGCTTTTATAGGGCTATGGCCGTATTGGTAGCTGCGAGTCCCTGTGCCTTGGCTATCTCGACACCGAGTGCGGTGTTAAGCGGGGTAGCAAGGGCTGCCCGTGGCGGTGTGCTGATCAAAGGCGGGCGGCCACTGGAAGACCTGGGCGAATTGACTGCTCTGGCATTTGACAAAACAGGCACGCTTACCGAAGGAAAGCCCAAGCTGACGGACGTAATTCCGCTAGGGGATATATCGGAAGACGAACTTTTAAAGATTGCCGTGGCCGTAGAAAACCTGAGCGACCATCCCCTGGCAAAAGCAGTGGTACGCGACGGCAAGGAACGTCTGGAAGGCGAGGTAATACCCGATGCGTCCGATTTGGAAGCAGTGCAGGGCAAGGGCATAAAAGCATCATTGGGGGATGATAAAATCTACGTCGGTAACCTTGACCTGTACGAAGGGCTTGATGAGAGTACCCCTTCCGAGGAGATAGTAACGATAGTCCGTGACCTCGAAGGTGGGGGAAATACAACGATGCTTCTTCGGAAAAATAAAGAATATATTGGTGTTATAGCCCTAATGGATACCCCTCGCGAGGCCGCCAAGGAAACACTGAAAAAATTAAAGGAAATCGGTATCAAGCGGATGATCATGCTTACCGGCGATAACCAAAAAGTGGCCGATGCCGTGGCGGAAGAAATAGGATTGACCGATGCTTGGGGAAGCCTGTTGCCCGAGGAAAAAGTGGATGCCATCAAGGAACTGAAGGAAAAGGAATCCAAGGTGGCCATGGTAGGCGACGGGGTAAACGACGCGCCCGCAATGGCCAACAGTACCGTGGGCATTGCAATGGGAGCGGCCGGAAGCGATGTGGCCCTGGAAACTGCCGACATTGCCCTGATGGCCGATAAATTGGAAACCCTGCCTTTTGCGATAGGATTAAGTCGGAAAGCAAAGGCCATTATCAAGCAGAACCTTTGGGTAAGCCTTGGTGTTGTGGCGCTGTTGATACCGGCCACCATTTTGAGCTGGGCAAACATAGGGGTCGCCGTGGCATTTCACGAGGGGTCTACCTTGGTAGTCGTGGCCAATGCGCTGCGCCTTTTGGCTTATAAAAAAGATTAAGAAAAATTGGGACTTGGAAGAATCCGGTTTTTTGAAAGAATATAAAATGACACAGACGGAAGGTATATTATTGTCCCAAGGGATTCGGCCTACCCAAATGAGGTCGAAGATATACAAGTTCCTGAAAAGGAAACAAAGTGCCGTGTCCTTTTCCGATTTGAAGAAGGCCTTTGTTCAAAAGAGCGATACCAATAAGACAGCAAATAGAACTACCTTTTATCGCAACCTAAAGACTTTTGAGGATAAGGGGCTCATTCATCAGATCAATGATGGGACCGGAGTGGCAAAATTTGCGATTTCCGACGAAAATGCCAAAGGTAATTACGG
>JBATUY010000325.1:0-3810 GCA_049671465.1 Pricia sp.
AGGCGTTCGCGTTCTTGGTCGAGCCCTTCGACTTTTCTGAACAACCCGGAATAAATGGTGGAAAAGTGGCCATACCTCAGATATAGTGGCGGGCTGTATTGCGAAGAACATAGTGGCATCAGTACAGAATATTATCTTTAGGGGCAACGGGTTCTGGCAATTCCGTCTCGTCCAACATATCGCGAAGGTCGATTTCTATGGTTCTACAAAGTGCGGTCATCGGCACATCGTTGATACGGCCCTCGAAAGGATCCTCGCTATTATCACCGATGATTTCCATAGTGCTGAAAATCCATGAGATCAACACGGAGAACGGAATCATTAAAAACAGATACCAGTCGGCGAAAGTCGCCGGCCCGGTCGCCGCATCGTCCTCAAAAACATCCAATAGTCCGAAAGGGAGTAGTAAAACGAATATCCAAGTAAAAACTTTTGAAAAATAGCCGTATTGTCTGGGAAAGGGCGTGTTCTTGATACGTTCGCACATCCCCTGTAAATTGTAGAGTTCCTCTAGAACGGATTGCAGCTGATCTTCTTGAAAGCCATCTATAATCTTTTTTTCTCTTAGGGTACGAATGTCGAAGGCCTGATTTTTGACGAGATGGGTGGCAGGGTTGACCCGTTTTTTGAGGTCGATAAATTCGCGTTTACTAACGTAATTATAGGCTTCGTTGCAAGAGATATTACGTTCATCATGTTTATCGAACACTTTCTCGACCATGCGGTTTTCGGTTAGCGCCCACGACTTGGGCTGTCGCAGCTGAACCCTTAAGGCATTGATCCAGGCGATATGGCGGTGAATCATCTGGGTCTGCATTTTTTTATCGTACTCGGTATCTTCCGTTTTTACGAAGCTTAGTACCTGTATGCTCCACGTACGGCTATAGTTGACTATGCCGCCCCATATTTTTCGGCCTTCCCAAAAACGGTCGTAGCTCTGACTGTTCTTAAAACCGATATAGAACGCGACCGCTATACCGATAACGCTTAGGGGCTGAAAGGGTACGTCGATAAACGTCCATCCTAAAAAATGGTAGAGACAAAAAACTCCGGTCGCATAAAACGTAAAGAAAATTAGGTTTTTCCAAGCAAAGCGAAGTATGAGTCCCCAGCCGATATTACGTTTGATATACATCTGTGATGAATTAAAAGATTAGGGGAATATCCGCGAAAGGCCCACGGATAAAAATACTTAAAAAAGGCTTAACTTAGTATGGATATATTTCCGTGGTTTTGAAAATTATGAGCTATGACAGACCCAAGATTTCCAGAATTGACCCAAAATCAGATTTCCACGTTAAAAGAATATGGCGAGGTAGAAACTTTTGAAGATGACACCCACGTCTTTGAACTCGGCGACCTGAAATACGATTTCTTTGTGGTCTTAAAGGGTTCGGTAAGTATTGACGACCCCTACAATCCGGGCAACGTTATCGTAGTGCACGGTAAAAACGAATTTACGGGCGATAGTGGCATGCTCTCGAACCGCGGCGCCCAGTTTCACGCGACGGCCAAATCGGGCACGACCCTTTTGCGGATCGACCCAAAGCGTTTGAAGCAGGCCATTGCGAAGCACAGCGATATCAGCGATGTGTTATTGAACGCCTTTATTCAAAGGCAAGATACGGTGCTTTCTGAGTATACCGGGGGAATCAAGCTGGTCGGGTCGGGCAATTCAAAGGAAACCTATGCCATTCGCGATTTTATGGACAAGAATCATATTTGGTACAACTTCTTAGATGTGGATAACTCCGAGGAAGCCAAAGGTTTGCTCGAAAGTTTTAATTTGACGGAAAAAGATTTGCCCATATTGATCAATAGTGAAGCAGAGGTCTGCCAAAACCCATCTTTGGATGAAGTCGCCCGATATTCAGGGGTTTTGATGGATTTCGAGGATAAGGTATTCGACCTTTTGGTCATCGGTGCCGGCCCATCGGGATTGGCGGCCAGTGTTTACGCGGCTTCGGAAGGATTGAGCGTCGTTACCATCGATAGCAATGCTCCTGGGGGCCAAGCGGGCAAAAGTTCTAAAATCGAAAATTACCTGGGATTTCCTACGGGAATTTCGGGAAGCGATCTTGCCAATCGTGCCTATGTGCAAGCCCAAAAATTTGGATGCAATATATCCATTCCCCATAAAGCGGAAAGTATCGAACACACCGGCGACCATTTTGTTCTTTGTGCTACCAACGGTAAAGTCATTAAGACCAAAGCCTTGATGGCTGCTACGGGGGCCAATTATCGGCAACTGCCCATCAAAAATATCGAGAAATATGAGGGAAGCGGGGTGTACTATTCCGCTACCGGAATGAACGCCAACGCCTGTAAAGACGAACTGGTCGGGGTAGTGGGCGGTGGTAATTCGGCAGGCCAGGCGGCACTCTTTCTGGCCGACCACGCCCGGGAAGTCCACGTGATTTTGAGAGGGGATGATTTGGGTTCAAAGATGAGCGATTACCTGGTGCAGCGTATTGAGGCCGCACCGAACGTTCACGTTCAGCTGAATACCGAAGTGGTAGAATTGAACGGGGAGCACCATTTGGAATCCCTGGTTTGGGAAAATGGTTCTAGGGATAAAGTTACCAAGAAGATTACCAACCTCTTTACGTTTATCGGTGCCAGGCCCTGCACCGAATGGCTCGATGGCCTTGTGGTCACCGATGAAAAAGGGTTTATCTGCACCGGATCGGGCATTAAGAACGAAGAATTGTCGTCATGTGCCATTTATCGGAACAGGAAGCCACAGTCACTGGAGACCAGTATCCCAGGTTTTTTCGCCGTAGGCGATGTGCGAAAAGGTTCGGTCAAACGCGTGGCATCGGCCGTAGGCGAAGGTTCGATGGCCGTCAGCCAGGTGCACCAGTTTTTGGGAGAACTGGAGACGCGTGACACGGTGGAAGTTTGAGATAGTGCCTTAATCTTGCGTATCTAATTGAATATAAGCTTTGCAGAATTACCTAATTGAAAATTACAAGGTTATCATTTTGGATAGGTTTCCAAAATTTTGGCATGCTGCTCAATAGCCTCTTTGAATTCTGATTTCAACTTAGCTACCAATTCGGCAACGGGCAGATTGTCGTCGATGGTCGCAGAACCCTGCCCGGCCGACCAAATGGTCTTCCAGGCCTTGGCTTCGGTATCGAGCTCTTTCCCGAAATCGATTTTGGTGTCCTTTTTTAAATCTTCTTCCGTAATTCCTGCGGCCTTTAGGCTGGCCCCCAAAAAGTTGGCGTGCACCCCGGAAATCGAAGCGGTGTAGACCACATCTCCTGCTCCCGCATCGATGATCATCTTACGGTATTCGTCCGTTGCCTTACTTTCTTCCGTGTTGATAAACCGCGTGCCCATATAAGCGAGATCGGCACCCATCTGTAGTGCCGAGGCAATGTCGCGGCCGGTGCTGATGCATCCGGAAAGTATAATCGTTTTATGAAAGAATTTTTTGATTTCAGCCACTAGGGTCATAGGGTTTATGGTGCCAGCATGTCCGCCAGCTCCGGCGGCTACCAGAATCAATCCGTCTACACCGGCCTCCTGTGCTTTCTCGGCGTGGCGCTTTTTGATGATGTCATGAAAAACCAGTCCGCCATAACTGTGAATGGCATCTACCACTTGGCTGACAGCACCCAAGGAGGTAATGATGATCGGCACCTTATGTTTTACGCAGAGTTTGAGGTCGGCCTCTAAACGTGGATTGGTATTGTGTACGATCAGGTTGACGCCGAACGGGGCCGCTTTTTTACCGGTTTCCTTTTCAAATTTTTCGAGTTCGGACTTAATTTCGACCAACCATTCTTCAAAGCCTTCGCT
>JBATUY010000326.1:0-1791 GCA_049671465.1 Pricia sp.
TCCCTGAACTCCCCTACTTGCATTCCTTCTTCGATTATTGATCCTATTTTTTTTAGATAATTCACTCTTTTCTGTTTAAAATCAGAGAGTTTTGGCTCTTGCAGGTTGCGCCAGTCGTAGACGAAAAGAGCGACCTGGTATGGCTCCTTAATTGTAAACTGTACATGCTTTGAAATAACGTACTTCAATTTATCCTTAGGCGAATGACTCGATTCCAGAATCTGGTTCAAATATATCGTAAAGCTATCGATTATGTCAAAAAGATAGCCTTCGAGAAAAGCTTCTTTTGAGTTAATATAGTTGTACACATTAGGGACTTCAAAATTTGCATTCTTCGCGATATCCCGCATAGTAGTGCCCTTAAAGCCTTTTTCGTAGACCAGTTTTAAGGTCTTTTCCATAAAGATTTCCCTTTTGCTATTGGTTCCCATTTAGTGGTATGGTTTGGTTTGTTTAAGAATACATGAACGCTTGTTCACCTGACAATATTGTTTAAACATACAAACTATAGCCATTTTAATGTGTGTCGAATCTACTGCGTACCTGCCTCCATTTTGACTTATAACCTTTTATAGAGCTTTGACATACATTTTTCGACGGTTCACAACAAAGAATCGTTTTCGCACGGGATATTCTCAAACTTTGTACACTATTAACATTCGCATTAACGTTTGTTAATACCCAGACAAATCTCAACCTACTTTTACATGAAAAAGTCAAATCGGTTTCCCCTTCTTTATAGTCTACTCGTTCTTAGCTTGTTTTTCAGTTTCGGCGCTTTCGCCCAAAATTTTGAGAATATTGCCGTGACCGGTGTAATCAGCGGAAACGGTACCAATAATACCCTTTTCTCCGCAAGCTCTCCCAACATTCCTACCTTGGCACGGGTAAGGGCGCAAAGACTTTCCGGAAATCAGGCCGGGTTTTTCGTTCAAAGTGGAGATAACATTGTCTACAGGCATACGAATGATGGTGCAGGTCCACAAACTATTTTAGGAGGCAACCTCAGTCGCATACGCTTCACCTTTTTGCAGGCAGATGGGATAACTCCAATTCCGCTCAACGATTTTCGTTTCGTCATCAATGATATCGATGGTCCCAATAACGAGGGGCTTGAAACGGACTGTGATTCCGGAGTGCGTTTCGTGGCCGCCGACATACCCACCAACCTCGCCATAGATGATACTCCACCCGACTTAAGCGCCATAGGTACCCGAGGGGAAGGCGGAGGTGCCGCTAGTCGGGTTATGTTCGAATACAACGACGTCAACATCATAGAATTTAACAACTATGCCCGGGACAATTTTCTGAAGGTGTTCGACATGAACCAAAACGATTTCCCCATAAATACACCGGGATATTCGGTCTGTACCAAAGATTCCGACGGTGATGGCCTGGGCGACGATATCGACATCGATGACGACGACGATGGCATTTTAGATATTACCGAATCGAACGGGAACGATCCCAACGGCGATGCCGACGGCGATGGTCTTCCGAATTTTTTGGATACTGAGGATAATAGCGGTGATGGCGTTACGGCCTACAACGATAGGGCAGATGGTTCTCCTACCGATTATACGGATTTGAATTCCGATGGCGTACCTGATGTCTACGAGGCCAGTCAAGATGATGACGAACTACCCAACCACTTGGATCTCGATTCCGATGGCGATGGTATTCCCGATAATATAGAGGCCCAGTCGGCCGCCGGATACATTACTCCGACAGGTTTAGATTCCGACAACGATGGACTTGACAATGCTTACGAAGTGACCAATGGTCTTACCC
>JBATUY010000327.1:0-14201 GCA_049671465.1 Pricia sp.
ACTCTATCTTTTCTAGGTTGTCACGAACGTCCATAAACTCCGGTCTTGTGCTATTGACACCTAAATTATATACGTCGGAAACATCTATTTGGATTTCTTTGTCCGTTTTTGTTTTAACGCTTCTCAGTTTATCAATGGCCGTATTTCTGGTAATGCGGAAAAGCCAGGTAAAAAGTTTGGCTTTGGATGCATCGTAGGTGTCGGATTTTTTCCAGATTTTGACAAAACTTTCCTGAAGTACATCTTGGGCCAGTTCTTCATTGCGAAGTACTTTATGGGCCACTCCCAATAGCGTTCCGCCGTAGTGTTCGTATAGTAGGGCAATCGCTTTTTCGTCTCGCTCTTGAAGTAGTTCAACGATATGTTTTTCAAGTAACGTGCTCATCTTGGGGGTAGGTCTTGAACGTGTTCATAAAAAAATATTGATCGGGGGCATCCGAGTTGATCTTTTACATCGTATATGGTAAAACGCTAATTTAAGAAAATGATTCTTGGCGTTTAATTTTTAAAATATTTATGGCATAAATGTGCAACTGGTAACTGCACATTTAGTTTTTGGTTAGTTTGGTTTGGTATAACCCCTGTTGCAATCTTGTAGCGGGGGTTATTTTTTGCGCCACTTTACCCTGACGGGCCGATAATGTTGACTTCGGGCTCGATATATATACCGAACTTTTCTTCGACCGCAGCTACGATTTTTCGTGCCAATCCGATAATTTCCGCCCCCGTGGCATCGCCATGGTTGACGAGTACTAGGGCTTGGTCTTTATGAACTCCGGCCGAACCGAAGCGTTTACCTTTAAAACCGGCTTGTTCGATCAGCCAACCTGCAGGTATTTTATAGGCATTTTCTGATAGTTTGTAAAACGGAGCGGCGCTGTGCACCTTGGTAAATATATGGAATTCGGATGCGGATATAATCGGATTTTTGAAAAAACTGCCGCTGTTGCCCAATACTTTAGGGTCCGGTAGTTTACTTTGTCGGATTGTAATAACCGCATTGGAAATATCCTTTATCGTCGGGTCATAAATACCTTTCTTTTCAAGCTCGGCTTCGATGGCGCCGTACGAGGTGTGCAACGTATGGCTGCGTTTGGTCAATCTAAAATTGACCGACACGATTACGTATTTACCTTTTCCCTCGTTCTTGAAATAGGAGTCCCGGTATCCGAAGCGGCAAGCCTCCTTCGTAAAAGTGTGTAGGCTGAGTTCATGGGTGTCCATGACCTCGCAGCTCACAAAGGTATCCTTGAGCTCGACACCGTAGGCGCCAATGTTCTGTATGGGCGCGGTACCCGTATTTCCGGGGATTAATGACAGGTTTTCCAGTCCCCCGTAGTTATGGGCCAACGTCCAAAGCACAAAATTGTGCCAGTTTTCCCCGGCCATCACTTTCAATTCGACATGCGCATCATCTTCCGCGACAACGGTGATACCTTTTAGGTTGACGTGAACTACCAGGGCGTCGATATCGTCGGTAATCAGCATATTACTACCGCCGCTGAGTATAAACTTTTTGGGATATTCTTCTAGGCCCAAAGCCTTCCGGAGTTCCTCGACCGTGTTGATTTCTATAAAAAATCGGGCTTTCGCGGCAATGCCGAAGGTATTGTAGGGTTTTAAGGATATATTTTTTTGGATGTTCATCAGGGCGTTGTCTACCGATCAGATAGTTTTAGGATGGTTTATTCCTTATCAGTATAACTCTTAATGGCCTCCTTTAGTATATTCACCGCCTTTTTTAGATTTTCCATATCCAACACATAGGCGATGCGCACTTGATTTTTGCCCAATCCTTCGGTCGCATAGAAACCTGCGGCCGGAGCTACCATCACGGTTTCGCCGTTAAGACGGAAATCTTCGAGCAGCCACTGCGCAAAGATATCAGCGTCGTCTATCGGTAATTCGGCGATGCAGTAGAAAGCCCCTTGGGGCCTTGCCACGGTAACGCCTTCTATTTTTTCAAGTTCAGTGATCAAGAAGTTGCGACGTTTGGTGTATTCTTCTTTGACATCGTCAAAATATTGTTGTGGCGTTTCCAAGGCCGCTTCACTGGCGATTTGGGCGTAGGTCGGCGGTGATAATCTTGCCTGCGCGAATTTCAGGGCCGTCTTTATCACTTCCTCGTTCTTGGTCGCAAGGCATCCGATACGCGCCCCGCACATGCTATAGCGTTTGGATACGGAATCGACGATAATCGCATGGTCTTCAAGTCCCTCTTCCTGTAATACCGAATAATGCTGCCGACCGTCATAGGCAAATTCACGATAAACTTCATCGGCCACTAAAAACAAATCGTGCTTTTTGACTATGGCCGCCAGTTTTTTGATTTCCTCTTGGGTATACAGGTATCCGGTCGGATTACCGGGATTACAGATCAAAATGGCCTTGGTCTTTGGGCTGATCATCTTTTCGAACTCATCGATAGGGGGCAGGGCGAAGTTTGTTTCGATATTCGAGGTAACTGATACGACCCTGACGCCCGCCGCGGTGGCAAATCCGTTATAATTGGCATAAAAAGGTTCCGGCACGATGATTTCGTCATCGGCATCCATAATACTTCCCATGACAAAAGCCAGCGCCTCGGAGCCGCCGGTGGTAATGATAATGTCTTCAGCGTTTAGGTGAATTTGGTGCTTGGCATAGTAGCCCGCCAGTTTTTCTCGGTAGGTCTCGGAGCCTTCCGAGCGGCTGTATTCCAGAACCTCCAGGGTATTGTTTTTAACGGCATCAAGAGCGACCTGGGGGGTTTTGATATCGGGTTGGCCAATGTTAAGGTGAATCACGTGTACCCCTTCTTTTTTGGCGGTCTCGGCGAAGGGCACTAATTTACGAATGGGCGATTGGGGCATGGTGGCCCCTTTATGGGAAACTTTTGGCATAGCAATTCTTATTTTTGCAAAAATGGGAAAAGCAAGTGGGTAAAGCAAGAACAAAACCAAGTTCGGGTGCTGTAGGTAAAAAATCTAGAAGCCCGTTGGATTATGGATGACGGATTGCCTATGCCGAATGATGATTGACGGATAGCCCATGGGGTACGGCCTATTGCCGATGGCAGAAGCCAGAAGAAATTTGTCGGAATAAAATGAAATGGATAGACAAAAGTGACTGGCAGTCGATAACCTCCGAATCCATTTCGGCCGCGGTTTTAGCTGAACTACGAAACAAAAAAACCCCGATAGTTACATCGGGGTCGTTCTAAATACTTTTCTATACTATTATTTTCCATCCACGGCCTTTACCTCGCCCTTGATTTTTAGGACTTTGGTAGGCGTATCGGCGTTGGAAATTACGGTGATGGCCTTTCGAATAGGTCCGGGCCTGTTCGTATCGTACTTCACCTGAATTTCACCCGTCTTACCCGGTAGAATGGGGTCTTCGGGCTTCTTTGGGATGGTGCAGCCACAACTCGAGCTAACCTTACTGATTATTAGAGGAGCATCACCCGTATTGGTGAATTCGAAAACGCGTACGCCATCCGAGCCCTTTGCAATTTCACCGTAGTCGACGGTTTCAGACTTAAACTCGATTTTAGCGGCCTTTTCCTGTGCTGTCAGGGTTAGTCCCATTAGGCCAACAAATAATACAAGTACTATTTTTTTCATGATTATGGTTTTAATGGAAGTCCAAATTTAAATCTTTCCGCATGAACCTCCAAAATTCTTTACTTATCTGTTAACGTTGCTTATTTTTGTTTCGTATTTAAAACTTGGCAAAATTGCCATTACTTATCAACAGTTACATAGGTGCGGACGCTTGTTTCCCGCACCGCATGCATCTTATCAAAAACCGTTCCAAAATATGGATATCCCTTCGAAATATGATGCCCGAAAAGCCGAAAACCACTGGTACGACTACTGGATGGAACACAAGTACTTCGATTCCATACCTGACGATCGGGAGCCTTATACCATAGTAATTCCGCCACCGAACGTCACCGGGGTGCTCCATATGGGGCATATGATGAACGCCACCCTACAAGACGTGCTGACACGTCGGGCAAGGCTGATGGGTAAAAATGCCTGTTGGGTGCCCGGTATGGATCATGCTTCCATCGCTACCGAGGCCAAGGTCGTGGCCAAACTCAAATCGGAGGGCATCGATAAGTCCGACCTGACCCGCGAAGAATTCCTGAAACATGCTTGGGAATGGACGGACGAGTACGGCGGTGTGATTTTAGAGCAGCTCAAGAAACTTGGCGCTTCTTGCGATTGGCACCGTACCAAGTTTACCATGGATGACGATATGTACAAATCGGTCATCAAGGTTTTTGTCGACCTGTTCGAGAAAGGATTGATCTATCGCGGCCATCGTATGGTCAACTGGGATCCCGAGGCGCAGACGACCTTGTCCGACGAAGAAGTGATCTACGAAGAAAAACAGGGTTTACTATATTATTTATCCTATCCCGTAGAAGGGTCGGAAGAAAGAGTGACGATTGCCACCACTAGACCGGAAACCATATTGGGCGATACCGCTATTTGTGTCAACCCCAAAGACGAACGCTTTACCCATTTGAAAGGAAAAAAGGCTATCGTTCCTATTTGCAATCGGGTAGTACCTATAATCGAGGATGAGTACGTCGATATGGAATTCGGTACCGGATGCCTGAAAATTACACCTGCACACGATATCAACGATAAAGGTTTGGGCGAAAAGCACAATTTGGAGACCATCGATATTTTCAATGCCGATGCCACTTTGAATTCCTTCGGATTGCACTATGAGGGCAAAGATCGTTTCGTTGTGAGAAAAGAGATCACCAAAGAATTGGAAGAAAAGGGTTTTTTGGTCAAAACCGAAAACTATGTGAACAAGGTTGGAACCTCGGAGCGCACCAAGGCGGTCATCGAACCGCGTTTGAGCGATCAGTGGTTTTTGAAAATGGAAGAGCTGGCCCAGCCTGCATTAAAGGCCGTACTAGAAACCGAGGAAGTCAAGTTCTTTCCAAAAAAATTCGATAATACCTATCGCCATTGGATGGAAAACATTCGCGATTGGAACATTTCGCGTCAGCTATGGTGGGGACAACAGATTCCCGCATACTACTATGGCGACGGTCAGGATGATTTTGTGGTTGCGGAGACCAAAGAGGAAGCTTTGGTAAAGGCGAACGAAAAAATAGCAGGTGTATCGACCAAGTCTCGCGATGGTGGGCGTTCTGAGGTTTTCGGAGCCGATTTGACCGAGGGTAATTCGGCGGCTCCGGGCATCACCGGGGCAATTGCAATTTCAGGTGCAGCAGATTATGCGGGCAGTCTGGATACAAAATCAGTAAAAAAACCGCTGAAATTAGAAGATTTACGGCAAGATGAAGATGCCTTGGATACGTGGTTCTCCTCTTGGTTATGGCCCATCAGCGTGTTCAATGGTATCTTAGAGCCCGATAACGAAGAAATCAACTATTACTACCCGACCAACGATTTGGTCACCGGCCCGGATATCATTTTTTTCTGGGTGGCGCGTATGATAGTATCGGGATATGAATTCCGAAATGAGCGTCCCTTCGAAAATGTTTATTTTACGGGACTGGTACGCGATAAGCAGCGCCGAAAAATGTCAAAATCGTTGGGAAACTCTCCCGATGCGCTTAAACTTATTGAGGAATATGGTGCTGATGGCGTCCGCGTGGGACTGCTGCTAAGCTCCGCCGCCGGTAACGACCTTATGTTTGATGAAGACCTTTGCCAGCAGGGCAAAAACTTCGCCAATAAAATATGGAACGGCTTCCGACTTTTGAAAGGGTGGGAGGTAAGCGATCTCCCCCAGCCCGAAGCCTCGAAATTGGGCATCGCTTGGTACGCGGCCAAGTTTGACCAAACGCTGGCCGAAATCGAAGATCATTTCAGTAAATACAGGATTTCCGATGCTTTAATGGCCATCTATAAACTGGTCTGGGACGATTACAGCTCATGGCTGCTAGAAATTATAAAGCCGGACTATCAGAAACCCATTGATAAGGTGACCTTTGACGCGGTCATCCATCTTTTCGAGCAGAACTTGAAATTATTGCATCCTTTTATGCCCTTTCTGACGGAAGAAGTTTGGCAGCATATCACCGAGCGCTCGCCGCAAGAAGCCTTGGTGGTATCAAAATGGCCGGAGCCGAAAAAGGCGGATGCTGACGTGATTCGGGAATTTGAGTTTGCGTCCGAAGTGGTATCCGGCGTGCGAAACATCCGAAAAGAAAAAAACATTCCGATGAAAGAGGCGTTGGAACTTTTGGTTCTGGACGAAGCGCATTCCTCCAAAAAGTGGGATGTGATCATCCAGAAACTGACCCATCTTTCAAAAATTAGCTATGTTGACGCTTCTGTCGAGGGTGCGTTGTCATTTCGGGTGAAAAGTAACGAGTATTTTGTGCCGATCGGCGGAGCTATCGATATTGAGGCCGAGATTCAAAAAATCGAGGAAGAATTGACCTATACCAAAGGTTTTCTGAAATCCGTACAAAAAAAGCTCGCCAATGAGCGCTTCGTGAACAATGCTCCCGAGCAGGTGATTGCGACGGAACGGAAAAAGCAGGCCGATGCCGAGGCGAAAATCGAGACCTTGGAAAAAAGTCTTCATAGTCTCAAATGACATTCCTATGGCGTTTGTCAAAATAAATGCGGATTACGATTTCCAAATTATCGCGATACCAAGTTTTGGGATAAGTTGCCGATAACGTGATAAATTTTTAACTTGAGAAAAAATAGGACATGACAAAATATACGTTTTCCATAGTACTGACTCTCGCCGCCTTACCATTGGCGTGTCAAGAAAAAAATCCGAATATACTTCCGGCAGAGATACAAATTAAGACCGCTACGCTGCCCGCTCCAGAAGCGGACCGCGAAGATGCCATGGTGTATGGCTATGGTGAAGATGGGGAAATGATGGTTTTAAGAGCGGGCAGCAACAATCTGGTCTGCCTTGCCGACGACCCTGAAAAGGAAGGTATAAGTGTAGCCTGTTATGCCAAAGAATTGGATCCTTTTATGAAAAGGGGCCGTGAACTTACCGCCGAAGGCAAGGACGCCGAGGAACGGGAAAAGATACGGGGCGCGGAAGTCGAGGCCGGAAAATTGCAAATGCCCAAAGAACCTAGTATGCTATACGTGTATTCCGGCAGCGATGAAGCCTATGACAAGACTACGGGCGCCCTCGGCGATGCCCAATACCGTTACGTCATCTACACGCCTTTTGCGACGTTAGAGTCCACCGGTCTGCCCGACAAGCCGCACGCGAAGGGAATGCCTTGGTTGATGCATCCGGGTACGTTCAGGGCACATATTATGGTCGGTCCGTTCGATTAAAGCGGTTCACTTGCTGTTCACGGAACCCCGTGATTATTTGTCGTTGGTCGAAAAGTTACAATGAAAAGTGTTTTCCATCCGTTTTAAATTTCCCCCGAACTTAAAACGGATTCGAATATGACACGTGAAGAGCATCTCCGATTTTGTAAAATCTGTATCCACCGCAAAAAGGACTTGAATGTAGGTATTGTATGCGGCCTCACCGATCGCATCGCCGTTTTTCAGGATGAATGCGCCACTTTTCAGCAAAACACAAAGCTTAAACAAACACAGGAAGGATACGGAGTGGCGCACTCGGTACGGGCTAAAGTGGCGGATAAGGGCAAGCGCTTTACCAACTATCTTATCGACCAGCTTTTTGTATTAGGTTTTGGGTTCATCATAGGCGCAGTATTGGGTCTCGCCCTCGCGGTTTTCGCGCCGGAGCATCTGGGTTTTTTCAACGAGGGAAACAGACTTTTCGATTACGGCCTAGGCATTTGTATCACGCTGCTATATTACAGTTTCTTCGAAGGTTTTACCGGAAGATCGCTCGGTAAGTTCATTACGAAGACCAAGGTGGTAACGGAAGATGGCGAACGGCCGAACTTCGGAACGATTTTCGTTCGATCGCTTTGTAGAAATATTCCCTTCAACGCGCTATCGTTTTTGAGTTCGGACGCAGTGGGATGGCATGATCAATTTTCGAAAACCCGGGTGGTGGAAATGGATTAAGCTGCAAAGTTCGATGGAATGCCCTGTCTTCTGCGATATATTTAAAAATAGGCGTTTGAAATGCATATTGGCGTCCGCGGCATTCTATATTCTTTAGACTTACGACGCATTTTCGGTTTCGACTGCTTAATTTTACGGTAGAAACCGCGACTATGAGACCTTACATTTTGGCCGAAACGAACTGGAAAGCCCTAAAAGATGCCCAGATCGATCTGGCCGTTCTGCCTTGGGGCGCCACGGAAGCCCACAACTATCACTTGCCCTACGCCACGGATAATTATGAAGCGGATGCCCTTGCGGCCGAATCCGCTAGAATGGCCCATGAAAAAGGCGGTAAGCTGGTCGTGTTGCCCACAGTTCCTTTCGGTGTAAATACGGGTCAATCGGATATCTATTTGGATATCAACCTGAACCCGAGTACGCAATTTGCCATTTTATTTGATATCGTTGACGTTTTGAACCGACAGGGTATTTTTAAATTGTTATTATTCAATAGTCACGGCGGAAACAATTTCAAGTCCATAGTTCGGGAACTCGGTTTGAAATTTCCGAAAATGTTCATTTGTCTTTCCAATTGGACCCAGGTGGTGGACAAGTATGGCTATTTCGAGGAAAAAGGCGACCACGCCGATGAAATGGAGACCAGTCTGATGCTCTATTTGCATCCGAATTTGGTGTTGCCAAGAGACACTTGGGGCGACGGCAAGTCAAAAACCTACAAAATAAAATCATTTTCAGAGGGTTGGGTCTGGGCAGAGCGGCAATGGTCGAAGATCAGTGCCGATACCGGTGTCGGCAATCCGCATAGATCCACCAAAGAAAAGGGAGAAAAGTTTTTTACCGATGTTACCCAAAAGATGGGCGATTTTATGTTCGAGCTCTGTCAGGCCGATCTCGAAAATCTTTATGAATAACAGGTCGGATCGGATCGGGAGCACAACAAAAAATCAACATCAAACTGAGAAAAAGTCGTGGCCGGCTTTGGAATTGAGAAGAAATTCGAGATGTAACGGGCTACGGGCTATTTTCCTTTCAACTCCTTCCGCACCAGTTTGACATAGGCTTTCATGGCATCTTCCCGGGTCATCTTATTGGCTTGAATCAGCGCATTGGCCTTAAAGGCATTGATAAGGGGAGTACTACTACCCGGATTGTTGTAGTTTTTATTGGCGATTTTGTAGTACGCATATAGTTTGAGAAGAATATCGGCCGGCATGGGCTCGATGTAGCTATTGACGAACGCGACGGCATTTGCGAAATCAGTATTTAATTTCTCGTTCTTCATCTTTTTTGGCGACAACGGCTGCAATACAAGTTTCGGCTCCGGTTACTTTTTGGTTGAGCTTTACGGTAATCGCGCAATCCAAAGGTAGGAATAAATCTACGCGGCTTCCAAACTTAATAAATCCCGCATCTTCCCCTTGCTGTATATTTTCGCCCTCTTCGGCATAATTGACGATACGCCTCGCCATTGCCCCGGCTATTTGCCGATATAATATGTCACCAAATTTCGGTGTTCGAATAACCACGGTGGTACGCTCGTTTTCGGTACTGGACTTGGGGTGCCAAGCGACCAAATATTTACCCGGATGGTATTTAGAGTATTTCACCGTTCCGCTTGCCGGGTACCGGGTTACATGAACGTTGATGGGCGACATAAAGATAGATACCTGCTTTCGTTTTTCATTGAAGTACTCGTTTTCTTCAACCTCTTCTATCACGACCACCTTTCCGTCAACGGGAGCCAAAATTTCGTCAAAATTTTTCACCGTCTTTCGGGTAGGATTTCGAAAGAACTGTAAAATCAGCACTAAAAATATAAGGGCGATAATCTGGAACGACCACCGCAACCATTCAATGTTCACAAAGAACTGCGATACCAGTATGATAGCGGAAACGATAAAAAAGGTAATCAATATTATTTTTTGGCCTTCTCTATGAAACATGTGCAAAAATATTTAAGGTTAGATATGCGAATGGGGCGGCGAACACCAAACTGTCTAAACGGTCGAGCATGCCACCGTGGCCCGGTAAAATCGCTCCGCTGTCTTTTACACCGGCGCCCCGTTTTAGTTTAGACTCTACAAGGTCGCCCAAACCGCCCGCCATTACAATGACCGCGGCAAGTATTACCCAATTTGTCGGGCTTACGATAGGTTCGTATTTTGCCAAGAGATACGCTGTTCCCAATGCAAAGGCCAAACCCCCCAACGCCCCCTCAACGGTTTTTTTCGGTGATACCCTTGGGAACAATTTCGTTCTGCCCAGCAGGCGCCCTACAATATAGGCAAACGAATCGCTTACCCAAATCAAAATAAAAATACCGATTATCAGAAATTTTACAAAGTCATCATTGGTATACGGAATCATCGTTAAAAAGATACAGCCCCCACCTATATAAAAGAGTCCAATAAGAAATTTTTGGGCGGTGTTGAACAGTTTTTCCTTTTTGGAAAAAAGATAATATAACAGCAGAAAATTGACGGTCAGGGTACAGAGGAGTAATAGGTACACCAACCAAATGTCGGTCACGAGGTAGATAAATGCCCACCAAAGGGCAAGATAGGCCACATAAATGTAGCGACCTTCTAAACCGACCAATTTTTTATATTCGTTGAGGCAGGCAAGCCCAAAGACCATAAAGAGAAAATCAAAGGCATCGGAGCTAAGGAATACTACGGAGAGCAGAAGAACAATATATACTGCCCCGGTAAGTGAACGCCTCAAAATTTCCCTCATATTCCAGCTTTTCTTCTACAGGTCTTCCAAAAGTAAAAGGTACAAATTTTTGGAACTACTTCCGTAAGTAAGAAAATCATCCGAGTTGTTCTCGTTCGCCTGAAAATGTTTTAGGGTTGTAATATTGGCGGGAATGTTGTGTCCGTACCGCTTTTTAATGGTTTTGAGTCCTTCTCCGATCGATTCGACCAATTGGCTGGTGGTAGCAAAAACGATGACATTATAGGGCAGTTCGTTAAGCTTCTTGTCCATCAGCTGATTGGAACACACCAATATGGAACCATTTTGGGCGATAAGATGTTCACATCCGGTAAAGAAAACCTCACTTTGTTTGATTTTGTCGGTAAAAGCTATGTTTCTCTTTGAAAATTGCTCTTTCAATTTCGGATCGAGCGCGAAAAAGGGATGGTCTTGCCAATCATTTTCCGCTACAATATTCTTCAGCGCGTGATAGATTTCGGGAAGCGAATCACAGTAGAGAAATTTACCCCCATTTTTCTTAAAATGAATGGTAAACTTCTCATCGACCGGTATGTTGAGATCTGGCATGTGGGCACCACGGGTTTCCGTAGTTTCTTTGGAAACTTTTCTTTGCTTGCCCCCACCAAATAGTTTGTCAAATAGCCCCATTAACGTTGTAACTCGATAAACGTGCCCTATGTTTAAAAGGACAACGTCAGATATTATATTTTATTTTCTTTCGGCTCTTCTTCTAAAGTACCGTTATCTGCGGTCTTCGAAATAGGTTCTTCATCATTTTCGACTTTTTCCTGTCCCAATTTATCGAAATCCTTGTCGAAAGGTCTCTTGCCGAATATTTTTTCAAGGTCTTCCTTGAAAATAACCTCCTTGTCAAGCAGTCTTTCTGCAAGGGTGGTGAGTTTATCTTTATTTTCGGTTAATACTTTAATGGCCCTTTGGTATTGGGCTTCGATCATCTTCGATATTTCGGCATCGATTTTTCGCGCCGTGTCTTCACTGTAGGGTTTGGAAAATCCATACGAATCCTGTCCGGAAGAATCATAATAGGTGATGTTCCCTATTTCTTCGTTCAATCCATAAATGGTCACCATGGCGCGCGCCTGTTTCGTGACTTTTTCGAGATCGCTTAAGGCACCAGTAGAAATTTTATCGAATATCACCCTTTCCGCGGCCCTACCGCCCATGGTAGCGCACATCTCGTCTAGCATTTGTTCAGGGCGAACGATCAAACGTTCTTCTGGCAGGTACCAAGCGGCACCGAGCGATTGGCCTCGAGGTACAATAGTCACCTTGACAAGCGGTGCGGCATGTTCCAACATCCAGCTTACCGTAGCGTGGCCTGCCTCGTGATAGGCGATGGTCTCCTTTTCGCCTACCGTTATAATTTTGTTCTTCTTTTCAAGTCCGCCTACGATGCGGTCAACGGCATCCAAGAAATCTTGTTTCGTTACGGCTTTCCGTTCCCTTCGCGCAGCGATAAGGGCCGCTTCGTTACAAACATTCGCAATATCGGCACCTGAAAATCCAGGGGTCTGGCGGGCCAAAAATTCCATATCAAGCGTCTCGGCCGTCTTGATGGGGCGCAAATGCACCTCGAATATCTCTTTTCGCTCTCGAACATCCGGTAGATCGACGTAAATCTGTCTGTCGAAACGTCCGGCCCGCATTAAGGCCTTGTCCAACACATCGGCCCGGTTCGTGGCCGCTAAAACGATTACGTTCGTGTTCGTTCCGAAACCGTCCATCTCGGTCAATAGCTGGTTCAGGGTGTTTTCACGCTCGTCGTTGGAACCGGTGAAATTATTTTTGCCCCTAGCCCTGCCTATGGCATCTATTTCATCGATAAAGATAATAGCCGGCGATTTATCCTTCGCCTGTTTAAAGAGGTCACGTACCCTTGAGGCACCTACTCCGACGAACATTTCAACGAAGTCAGAACCCGAGAGGGAAAAGAAAGGTACTTTGGCTTCCCCTGCTACGGCTTTCGCCAACAAGGTCTTACCTGTTCCCGGAGGCCCTACCAATAGCGCGCCTTTCGGAATTTTACCACCAAGGGAGGTATATTTGTCCGGATTTCTCAAGAACTCCACAATCTCTTCTACTTCTTCTTTGGCGCCTTCCAGTCCGGCCACATCCTTAAATGAGGTACGGGTATCGGTTTTTTCGTCAAAGAGTTTTGCTTTTGACTTTCCGATGTTGAAAATCTGACCTCCGGCACCACCGCCGCCACCGCCTGACATCCTCCGCATCAAATAAATCCAAATACCGATAATCAATACGAAAGGTAAGATGCCCAACAACAGATCCATCAGATAGTTGTTATCGGTATCGAACTCCACGATGGTATCAAGGTTGTTCTCTTTCTTCAACTCGGTAATCTCGTTCTGGAATATCTGAAGGTCACCGTAATCCAAAATATATTGGGGCACGGCACCGGTCGAGGGCAGAAAGGGCTTGTCGTTGACATCGCTGTGAACGTCTTTGGCCAAGGCCTCGTCGGTCAGAAAGACCTTGGCCTGCCTCGTATTCGTGATGATCATTATTTTAGCGATATCCCCATTTCTGAGATATTCCTGTAGTTCAGAGGTAGTCGTGGTTTTTGTAGTCGCCAGACTGCCACTGCCCAAAAATTGGAAACCTATCAGTAGTACCGCGATCAATCCATAAATCCACCATGAGCTGAACTTCGGTTTTTTCGGATTTGTTGTACTTGTATCTTTCTTAGCCATTCTTTTTTTTTACGAATTCAAACTACCTTCTACCTCGGTCACTTTGGCATCTCCCCAAAGACCTTCGATATCGTAATGTTCCCTAATCTGTTTTTGGAAAACGTGCACAACGATATTTACATAGTCCATCAAAATCCATTCCGCATGGTCTTCACCTTCAACGTGCCATGGTTTGTCGCCCAAGGCCTTACTGACCATTTTTTGAACAGATCCAGCGATAGCTTTTACTTGTGTATTCGATGTACCGTTACATATAATAAAGTAGTCGCAAACTGTATTTTCAATATCCCGAAGATCCAGTAAAAGTACGTCTTGTCCCTTTACTTCGTCGATCCCCGCTAAAATCGATGCAATTAAATCATCTGCACCGGCCTGACCTTTCTTCATAAATAAATTTAAAGAACCCAAGCGGGTTCAATTACTGCAAAGTTATTATTTTTTTGTTCTTTTAGCCCCTGTTTTAAAGAATAGATTCAATTAGGGCGAACATGCAATTAATCAAACTTGATGCCACGGACTCTACCAACGCCTATTTGCGCCGTTTGTTGTTGTCGGACGTACCCGAAGATTATACGGTGGTATCGGCGGTTCGACAAACACATGGCAGGGGTCAGCGGGGTACCCATTGGATATCGGAGGAAGGCAAGAACCTAACTTTTAGTCTGTTGCGGCGGAATTTGAATTTAAATGCCGATCGAGGTTTCATTCTGAATATCTGCGTTTCCCTCGCCATTTATAC